>JBDKVB010000031.1 GCA_039679385.1 Armatimonadia bacterium
CGCCGCCGGAATCCGCACGCTCCGGTCCGCAACTGCAGTGGATGCCCGACCGGCCCCAGGCAACCACCAAGGCCGGCGCCCGACGGTAGCACCCGAGCAAACATAGGCAGACGCTTCAGGAGGTCGCTTCCGTGCTGGAGGCGGCCTCCTTTCGTTTGCGGAGGGCTGTGAAGAGGGTCGGGAGCAGGAAGGCGCAGGTGAAACCGATCAGAGCATAGCGGAGGAAGTCGGCTGGAGCGCTGTCGCCCAGGAGCATCTTGACGCCGAAGCGGATGACCATGAGCGCGGAGAAGGCCAGGACGAACTTCAACACCTGCACGGGCAAGGAGGCCCGAGGATCATAGCCGCCCCGGGCCTCCAGGAGGACATAGCCGACCGCCGAGCCGAGGAAGGACCCGGCGGCCAGGACACATACATCGACCTCTCGCCCCAGGAACCCGGCGACAAGTGAGCCGACGCAGATGACGAAGATCCACACCCGTGGCGTCCACTTCGCACCGGCCAGTCCCCAGCCGCCGGCGATGATCAAGTAACCCAGCAACACCAGGCCGCCGATGGCCATTCCACCGACCACGTCGGCCGGCCAGTGCACCTGTAGATAGAGGCGCGAGAAACCGATCAGCAGGATCAGCAAGAGACATGCGAGGCGTGTGGACCAGCGCGAAGCACGGATTGCCATGAGGCCCCAGACCACGGTCGCGTTCTGAGCATGGCCGCTGGGGAAGGAGTCTCCGGTCGCGGTACCCAGGCACATCGGGTGCAACTGATCCGGGAAGGCGACGAAGGGTCGCGGAGTGTGTGCCACGAGCTTGACGGCACCGTTGAGGAAGGCGCTCGTAAGGAAGACGACAAACAGGTGGAAGCCGTAGCGGTGGCCGACGCACAGATAGATGACGGTCAGAAGGACCATGTAGGCCACCTCTGAGCCGAGGAAGGTCGCCCCGGTGAAGAAGGCGTCGGTGAAGGGCGACCGCAGATGCTCTAGCCACTGCAGCAAACCAAGACTGGACGTGCGTATCCACCTCGCTTCGGTTGGGCACAGATCGTGGGGCTGGTTCTTCGTCGCCGCGGGCCACCAGTCCTTTTCCGGAAGCAGGGAAGGACCGTGGAGTCGCGGAATTGCGTGGTTTGCGGTTGTCGTTGCAGTCTCGTGTAGACTGAACTGTCAAGCAAGGAGTTCATGCTATGCCCCTGACTCGAGAGGCTATTGTTCGTGGCTTGCAGGAGCTGGGCGTTCAGCCCGGCATGGTGGTGATGGCCCATGTGTCCCTGTCGGCCTTCGGCGAGATTGAGGGTGGCGCCGACACGCTCATCCAGGCCCTGCTTGATGCAGTAGGCCCGCATGGCACGCTGTGCATGCCCGCGATGTCGGGCGAACAGCCCTTCAACGTGACGACCTCGCCCTCCAATACCGGCGTGGTGACGGAGCGCTTCCGCTCCTGGCCTGGTGTTGTGCGCGGGCTGCACCCGACACATTCGGCGTCCTGCCTCGGCCCGAAGGCGGAGGAACTGGTTCGCGGCCACATCGACCAGCCGACTGCCCTGGGACCCGAGTCGCCCTGGGGACGAGTAGCGCAGTTGCCCGAGGGCCACATCCTGCTGCTGGGCTGCGACCAGGACCGCAACACGCTGCTGCACTCGGCCGAGGAGGCTGTTGACGGGCCCTACCTGCACACGATCACGCGGGATTACCTCGACGAGAACGGCCTGCGGAAGACCAAGAGCCTGGCGCGGTTCCCTGGCCCGCATCGCGACTTCCTTGGCCTCGACGGGCTGTTCCGTGAGGCTGGGGCGATGAGAGTCGGCAAGGTTGGGCGGGCGATGTGCCGCCTGATGTCGGCGGGGAGGATCCTGGAACTCGCCACCGCCGCCCTGCGACGCGACCCGGCAGCGGTCCTGTGCACGAACCCCAACTGCCAGGACTGTGTGCGCCAGCGGTCCGACATCTTCCGTCACCGATTCGCGGCCGAAGACTTCACCCTCGCAGCCGTGGTGGATGATCTCGGCTATCCGGTTGCCGATCTGGCCCAGGCGATTGCGCTGATCCAGAGCCAGGGCATCGACTGCATCGAGCTGGGCGAGCAGATCACTGAGCAGTTGGGGACCCTCGCTTCCGATCAGCTTCCGGCGGTCGCGCGGTCCATCCACAGCGCCGGCGCGAGTGTGTCGACGGTGAGCTATCCGGGTGGGCACAACCTCACCGAGGCAATGCGCCATGCCGCCGACCTTGCCCAGGTGCTCGGAGCGCGGAGAGTGAAGCTGCCGCGAATCGGCCGCGAGGAGCATGAGAGGGAGGAAGCACTGGAGGGCATCGCGGCCCTGGCGACGGAACTGGCTGCCGAGGGTCTCGAACTCCTGGTGGAGAACTGGGCCGGCTCGCTCTTCGACAACAGATCGACCTGCGAAGAGCTCGTGGCGCGAGTGCCCGGCGTGCGACTGGCCTTCAACCCGGCGCACTTTTGCCATGCCGGCGAGAAGCCCTTCCTGCAGACCTACTACAAGGGCAAGCTGAAGAGCTCTGTCGGGCAGTTGTACCTCAGCGACGGCTGCCGGCCAGGTGGCACGCCCTACACGCTGCCCGGTGAGGGACAGGGCGAAGTGAAGGAGCTGATGTCGATCCTACGCTGCCGCAGCTTCGACGGCACCTTCTGCCTCACCCTGGGCAACCGGACGGGCAGAGAGGCCTTCCTGGAGCACGCGAAGGCCTTCCGGCATCTGCTCGACACGCTGTAGCACGGCGGACAGAAGACCGCGCAGCTAACCATCCGACCAAAGCAAAGCGCGGATCCGGCGGGCTCTGAAGAGTCCGGGGATCCGCGCTTTTGGTTGCGTATGGGCTGCCGGTGCTACGCCGGTTCGGGAACACTCAACTCGTAGTAGAGGGTGTTCGTGTCGGTGCCGACCTCAAAGATCAACTGTCCGGCCTCGTAGCGCGTCGGGACCTGCTTGAGACGCTTGCCGTCAGCGCCGATGGTCCAGACCTCCATGTCGCGCTGGGTGGTGCGGATCGACACCTGCGCCCGGATGGGCTCGCAGAGGATCGGCCCCTTGCCGGAGCTCACGGCCTTGGTGCGCATCAGGTTGTAGGTGAGGCCGGTGTTCTCGGCGCGACCGACGGTCGTCAGCAGAAGTCGCTCGCTGGTGCGAATCGGCGAGTCCGAGAGCGAACTCAGGGCCAGGGTCGCGAAGGGCGTCCGGCAGGTGACGGTAAGGTCGTCGGTCGACACCGCACCGACATCGCCGAGGTAGCCGAAGACCGCCTGGCTGCGGGGCGAGTTGATCTTGCCGATACGTTGCTTGACGCTGCGCCAGATCTGGCCGGTGTCCGACTGCCGCAGGTCGTCGGTTGTGGCGGGCTTGTCACTGACCTGCAGGACCTTCGTGCCCGGAGCTGCCGGGGAGGCAGCACCCGCGGTGTCGACAAGCGCCCCTTCGATGCGGTCTTGCTCCACCAGGGCATTGTAGGGCGAGACGCCCCAGGGAGCGGGCGAGGCTGCACTCTGGGCAAGGTCGAGCGGGATCTGCACCTGCACGGCCTCCTTGGCCACAGAGACATCGCCACGCCGGAACATCAGCGCAGCATGGGGGAAGAGCCCGAAGCGTGCCGGATCGTTGAAGGTCTCGAAGGCGCCGCTGAGGTGCTCGATGGGCGTCGAGGAGCTGTGCCGGTAGGTGTAGACCGTGAGGCCGTTCCAGTCCTGTAGCGCCGACATCGCGCCCATCCAGCAGGGGAGCTCGGCTCGCCACTCGTTCGGCCAGGGCTCGTCCCATTCACTCACGAAGAAGGGCTTGCCGGCCAGTCGATTGAAGGCCAGGCCTCCGAAGAAGGTGGACTGTCCACCGACCATCGCCCGGTTCGCGACGGCACCGTCAGACGGGTGGTTCCAGTAGGTGTGGGAATCGGTGTAGGCCATGTCGCGCAGCGCCGCCAGCAGCCCGGCGTTGCGGCTCCAGTTGCTCCCCGTCATCGGTACGCGCACCCCGACTTCCTCGCGCAGGTACCGGCGCATCTCCAGGTAGTAGTTGCGCTGCACCTCGACGAGGAAGCGCATCAGGCTGTCGGTCATCCTGCGGAAGTCGATCTGCTCGGGCGGCAAGGTCACGCCGTTGCGTCGGGCCCAGTCGCGGTACATGGCCTCGAAGCGCGTCCGATAGGGCTCGAGGGTGACCTGCTGAGTGAACAGGTCGTTCTCGTTGGCAAACTCCATCATGGCGATGCCCGGGTCGTCCTTGTAGGCCAGCTTCGTGTAGGGGTTCACGTGCGTCCACAGGTTGTGCGAGAACTCCTTCTGCAGCTCGATGAGACGCGGATCGAAGTTGGAGTAGGGCTTGCCGCAGGCCCCGAGTTCGCCGGGCTTGTCGACCCCGTCGCCCGTCTTGAAGTAGCGGTTCACAAGCTGGTCGAGGTAGATGTAGATGCCCTCGCGCTCCAGACAGTAGACCAGGTAGTCGAAGCGGTCGAGATTCTCGGGGTCAAACTCGCGGGTGTTGTCGGCGGTCTTCTTGAAGAAGTGGCGCTCGGCCCAGGGAGCGTCGGCATGATGGGTGCGGACGATGTTGACGCCGAAGTCTGCGAGGCGACGGGCGATCTTCTCGGCCTGGTCATGAGACGGGAAGTTCGCGCCTGCAGAGAAGCAGGTGCCCCAGAAGCGGATTGGCTCGCCGGTGTCGGAGAGGACGAACTTGCCGTCGCGGACCGTCACGAAGCCATGCTTGCCCGCGGGCTTGTCGTTGAGGAAGGCGACGGAGACCGGCGCGGAATCCCAGGGAAGGGTGTAGGCGAACCAGTCGGTCGTGTCGGACTTGTTGGTGGCAGCGGCCTCGTTGAGGACGATCTGCAGGGGTGAGTTGAGGGTGAAGGTGAAGGTGCGGTCGATGGTCTCACCGGCTGGAACCTGCCCGCCCTCCTCTTGACGGCGGAAGTTGAAGCGCAACTCGACATCGGTGCCGCCCCAGCCCCGTCCATCCTGGATCAGCAGGCTGCTGGGCTGATCGACCGCCAAGACGAAACCGTAAGGCTTGCCCGGCGCGACTTCGATTCGAGACACCTTGCCATTGTACAGGAAGTTCTCCTTGAGGGTCGTGGGGATGACGCTCTCCTTGGGTCCGTCGGGAGTCTGCAGCAGGAGGGGCTCACCGGCGTACTTGCTCAGCGAGAGGCTGAAGGAGGTCTGGTAGCCGTTGAGGGGCACGGCCTCGGGGAAGCTCAGCCGGTAGCGCAGGCCCAGGGAACCGTCTGGCTCCGCCGTCGCGGCTTCGGTGAAGTTCATGACGGCGGTACCGCCACCGGGGACTGCGAGAGAGCCGACCACGAAGCGAGCCTTGGAGGTGCCGGAAGCCTGGGCGTCGGCGGCGGTCTGCTCGGCGTAGGTCCAGTTAAGACCGTGGATGGCGAGCTTGGCCGACAGGAGGGTCTCGTCACGGGTGCCAAGGCGGAGCTCACCCTTGCTCTGCATCAGCACAAAGGGCTTGGTCAGGTCGAGCGAGAACGGCGGCGTCATCTGTGTCACCACCTTCTCAACCTCGGCGGCCGGAAGGACCGCCACGTGGAAGCTGCGTCGTCCCTGCAGGCCGGGCATCACTCGGCCTTGCTGGAACAGGTGGAAGCGCACTTCGTACTCCTTCGCGCCAAACTGGCGGTTGTCCTGAACCATCACAGACCCGAGCACGTCGGAGGCGATGACCAGGCTGGTGCCGTCGCCCAGATCCGCGGTGAAGGCCGAAGCGTTGCCCGACAGGCCTGGTTCGCCGACCTTCGGGAGGGCGTACTCGGTCTTCTCCGGCGGCAGCGTCGCTCGTCTGCCCTCGAAGCGCGCACAGGGAAGGCTGAAGCTGACGTAGGCGCCCTGAATGTCGGTGGCGGCGGAGAAGTCCAGGGCATAGTCGAGCTTCGCGCCCTGTGGCGCTGCGCTGGTGGTCACCGTGTAATGCAGGCTGCCCTGGCAGTTCGCGGGCAAGGGCAGCTCGCCGGTGGTCACGTCGCCGGCGCGGGAGGCCTTGCCTCCGGAGGCGATGCTCGCCTGGCTCCAACCGGGGCCGTGCATGCTGATCGTGGCAGTAGTTAGCGGAGCCGAGTCGGAGAAGGATACGACGCCCGAAGGTCCAACCTGGAAGCTGACAGGAGCTGCCTGAAGGACCAGCGCGGGAGCGAGCAGGACCAGGATACCGCACAGGATCGGCAGGCCCTGGGGATGAGTGTGCGCCATGACGAGGCCACCTCCGAGGGTGATGCTTTGAGTGCTGATAGGGTTCTTCGCAAGGAGAGGCATGTTGACCTCTTGGGGCGGCACCTCACCCCCAGCCCCTCTCCACGCGGTGGAGAGGGGAGACGGCGACGGCGAGACGGCGTGAGCAGTGGACCGTCAGCTTCCCCACGGCGGCGGACAGGCCCCAGGGCTCAGCAAGGGAGAGCAGGACGTCGCTTTGTGCTATCATAGGGGCACTATGAGCATGCCGAAAGCAGCACTGATCCCCCCGGTGCGGTTGCGAGATCGTGACCTGATCTTCGGAGCCCACACCTATGTGATGGGGATTTCCAACCTTACCGACGACTCCTTCTCGGGCAACGGACTGCACGGTGACGCCGCTGCTGCCCTCGAGGAAGCCCGGCGTTTCGTCGCTGAGGGTGCCGAGATTCTCGACCTGGGGGCGGAGTCGACACGGCCCGGCAGTGACCCGGTGCCGGTTGAGCAAGAGGTCGAGCGGATTGTGGCGGCTGTGGAGGCGATCCGCGGAGACAAAGACCCGCGAGTTGCGACGGTCCCCATCTCGATCGACACCATGAAGGCCCCGGTCGCCCATGCAGCGTTGGAGGCCGGTGCCGACCTCCTCAATGATGTGTATGGCCTGCGCGGCGAGGGCATGATCGAGGTCTGTGCGGAGTTCGGCTGCCCGGTGATTGCAATGCACATGAAGGGCATGCCCCGGGACATGCAGGTCGCGCCGAAGTATGAGGACGTGGTGGCCGAGGTGAAGCAGTTCCTGGCCGAGCGGATTGAGGCCTGCGTCGCCGGCGGAATCGCGCGAGAGCAGATCATCCTTGACCCCGGCTTCGGCTTCGGCAAGACAGTGGGACACAACCTGGAGCTTATCCGGCGGCTGGCTGAGTTCCGAAGTCTGCAGCGGCCGATCCTGCTGGGTACCTCGCGCAAGTCGACGCTGGGGAAGGTCCTGGCACGGAAGGAAGTCGGTCCGCAGGGAGAGACCGTGACCGTGGACCTGCCGCCGGGAGAGCGGATCTTCGGCACGGCCGCAACCTGTGCCCTGGGAATCGCCCAGGGAGCCGATATCCTCCGAGTGCACGACGTGGCGCAGATGGTTCAGGTGGCTCGGATGACAGATGCCGTCGTGAGAGGCTGGCCCGAGGCATGAAGTTTGACTCTGCCCAACTGAAGAAGAGGCTGCGCCGGGAGCTCTTGGCACGGCGCGCTGCGATGTCGGAAGAGGAGATCGCGGCCAAGAGCGAGATGATCCTGTTCCGCGTCGTACAGTCGTGGGAGTACCAACAGGCCGCATCGGTGCTTCTGTATGCGAGCTTCGATTCCGAGGTGCGGACCCCGGCCATCATGCAGGCCACCATGCGGCACAGCAAGCGGCTGATCCTGCCACGTGTCAACCGCAAGGAGCGAGGGCTGGACCTGTACTTCGTCGAGGAGCCGGACCGGCAACTCGCGCCCGGGACCTGGAACATCCCGGAACCCGTGCCGGAGCTGTGTGAGCCGGCCGGGCTTGCGGATGTTGACTGCATCATCGCCCCCGGCGTGGGCTTCGACATTCACGGCGGTCGCTTGGGCTACGGTGGCGGCTACTACGACCGGCTGCTCAACGCGCTGACACCGGAGCAGGCGAGGGTAGCGGTGGGACTGTGCTTTGAGGCGCAGATCGTCCGCGAGGTGCCGCGCGGGTTCTTCGATGCCTCGGTGTCGATTGTCTGCACCGAAGTGAACCTGATCGATAACCGCTGAGTGTCGGCGTCGGCAAAGGCCGCCGCCGGAGGTATTCATGGGACGAGACCGGATTCGGATCGTGAACATGCAGTTCTTCAGCCACCACGGCGTCGACCCCAAGGAGCGCGCCCTGGGTGGCCGATTCTCCTTTGATGTGGAGCTTGTGCTCGACCTGCAGTCCGCGGGAGAGACCGACGACCTGACCAAGACCGTGGACTACGCCGCCGTGTACCGGCTAATTGAGGGCTTGCAGCGCGGGCGCCAGTTCCTGCTGCTGGAAGCGGTAGCACACAACATCGCTCAGGCGATTCTGGCGGAGTTTGCCGTCGAGGAGGTCACCGTCAGGGCTCGCAAGCACAGCGTGCCCCTGGCCGGGATGATTGACTACACCGAGGTGGAGATCACTCGCAGCCGCAGGGAAGTGTGAGCTCTGGGCGGGCAGACGCAACACACCGACCGTGCGCGGCTTGCCGGAGCAGTCACAGGGCCAAGGCCCGGGAGACACACCAGTACCGAGGATTCTGGGAGGGTGAGTCATGCCGAAGGGAGACACCTGGCCGTCTGAGATCCAGGAGTATACGGAGCCGGAGACCGGCGTCCGCGTCCGTCGCCTCACGGGCAGCAGTGCCGACGATCATCACCTGTACTTCACCGCCAGCAGCTACACCGCCGACGGCAAGCACATCGTGTTCGGCTCCGAGCGCAGCGGGAAGTCCCAACTACACCTGCTGGACCTGGAGACCGGCAAGATTGTACAGCTCACCGACGACGACAAGGTGCGCTCGCAGTCGTCGGTGGTGCATGGCGAGAAGAACCTGGCCTACTTCATCTGCGGCCAGCAGCTGCGGTCGGTGAACCTGGACACGCTGGAGGAGGAAGTGCTGTATGACTGCCCGGAGGGCTTCGGCATCGCCCTCCCGACGATCACGGCCGACGGCAGCCATCTGGCCTTCGCCTACTCAGAGAAGCTGACGCTGAGCACCGAGACCGGCATCATCTACAGCACCATGCACGAGCATTTCTTCCGCCGCCCGGCGAGCGTGATCATGCGCATCGAGACGGAGACGGGCAAGGCTCTTGCCTGCTGGGGTGAGCACGCCTGGATCAGCCACGTGTGCATCCATCCGACGGATCCCGACTTCATCCTCTTCTGCCACGAGGGGAGCTGGGGCCACGTCAAGCAGCGCATGTGGACGGTTAAGGTCGGCGAGACTCCGGCCCAGGCCCACAAACTCTACGCGCAACAGAACAACGAAAGCGTCGGTCACGAGTACTGGACCCGCAACGGCGAGGTCGGCTTCCAGTGCTCGGTGCGGTCCGAGGGCGAGACCCTGGCCTTCGACTGCTTCGTTCGCCGCGACGGCACCTGGATCCGCCAGTACCTGTGGCCCAGCGGCCAGCGCGCCTCGCACATCCAGAGTAACTCGGACAACTCGCAGGTGGTCGGCGACTCCGCCTTCCTGGGGCCTGACGACGCCGATGGGCGTAACTGGATGGGCCTCATCACCCACGAGGAGGGGCGGTGCAAGGTAAGTCGCCTGTGCCGACACGACACCTCGTGGAAGACGCAGATCAGCCATCCGCACCCGATCTACTCGCCGGATGACCGGTGCGTGCTCTTTACCTCGGACACGGGCGGAACCTGCAACGTGTACGAGGCGCAGGTGCGAGAGTAACCCGAGAGGGAGGCGACGCCTCGGTGGTGCAGGCAAGGCTGACAGAGAGTACGGTTCGCGAGTACACGGCCCGGCTGGCTTCCGGTGAGCCGACGCCCGGTGGTGGAAGTGCTGCGGCGCTGGTGGGAGCCCTGGCGGCGGCGCTTGGCGAGATGGTCGGCAACTTCACCGTCGGCAAGGAGAAGTTCGCAGCGGTGGAGGAGGAGGTGCGGGCGATTCTGGCGGTGCTGACGGTCCAGCGGGAGAAGCTACTGGACCTCACGGACGAGGATGCCGCAGCCTATGCCGGAGTCGGCGCTGCCTATGCGCTGCCCAAGGGCACCGAGGAGGAGAAGGTCGCCCGGACAGCGGCGATTCAGGAGGCGCTGCGAGCTGCCGCCCAGGTGCCCCTGGCGGTCTGCGACGGCTGCCTGTCAGTGATGGGGACCCTGGAGGACCTGCGCGCCAGGGGGAATCCGAACCTGCTCAGTGACGTGGCGGTCGCCGCCGAGTTCTGCTGCGCGGCCATGCGCTGCGCCTGTCTGAATGTTGACGTGAACCTGGCGTACCTCAAGGACGAGGCCTACGTCGCCGAAACTCGCGCCGCGCTCGATGAGCGCAGGGAGTGTCTGGAGAGCGTATCACGTGCGCTCTTCGACCGGATCCTTGCGCAGATTCGCGGCTGAGGTCGTGTCCTGAGGAAGCCGTGAAGACCGACCTGCGGACCCTGGCAGGCCGTTGATACGTTCCCTGAGACCGGCCGTGATCACTGGCGCCGGCTATCTGGGATTCTGGGAGTGGTAGCCATGGAGAGTAGCTTCCCGGTTGTGCAACTGGCCCTCGACTTCATCAACCTCTCGCAAGCTCTGCGAGCGGCGAAGGAGGCCGTGGAGGCTGGATCAATCTGGCTGGAGGCGGGGACTCCGCTCATCAAGAGCGAAGGGCTCAATACCGTGCGGACGCTGCGCGAGCAGTTCCCCCACCATACGATCATCGCGGACATGAAGATCATGGACGCGGGCCGCACCGAGGTGGAGATGGCGGCCAACGCCGGCGCGAACGTGGTGGCGGTTCTCGGCGCTGCCTCGGACTCGACGATTGAGGAGTGCGTCGAGGCCGCGCAGCGCTACAGCGTGCAGATCATGGTCGACCTGGCCGAAGTGGCCGACCCGGTGGCACGAGCCGTCCGGGCCCAGGAGCTCGGCGCGCATATCATCGGCGTCCACTGCCCCATTGACGTGCAGATGCGCGGCGGCGACCCCTTCGAGACCCTGGCCGCCGTGGTGCAGGCGGTCACCCTTCCGGTCGCTGTAGCCGGCGGGATCAACTCGGAGACCGCTGCGACCGCCGTGAAGGCCGGCGCGAGCATCGTCATCGTCGGCGGCGCTATCAACAAGGCCCCCGACGCCGCGGCAGCCACGAGGCAGATTCTGGCGGCAGTGAGCACCGGAGTCGGCGTAGCCACCGACCTGTACAAGCGTGGCGGCCCCGAGAAGATCCGCGAACTCCTGAGCAAGGCCACGGCGGCCAATGTCTCGGATGCACAGCACCGCAAGGGCTGGCTGCCGGGGATCATGCCCCTCGACCCGGACATGAAGTGCGTCGGCCCGGTCTTCACCGTCTGGACCTACCCGGGCGACTGGAACAAGCCCGTGCAGGCCATTGACGCGGCGAACCCCGGCGACGTGCTGGTGATCGATGTGCGCGGCGAAGGCCCGGCAGTCTGGGGCGAAGAAGCCACGAAGTCCTGCATCAGCAAGGGTCTCGCCGGAGTCGTGATCCACGGGGCCGCGCGGGACTCCCGTGAGATCCGAGAACTGGGCTTCCCGGTGTTCTCGTCGCTGGTCTGCCCGGCAGCAGGCGACCCCAAGGGCATGGGCATGCATGGTGTGACCCTTAAGATCTCCGACACCGTGATTCGGCCGGGCGACTGGGTGATTGCCGACACCGATGGCGTGATCATCATCGCCCAGGAGAAGGCCGTGGAGACCGCCAACCGTGCCTCCGGCGTCGTTGAGCGCGAGTCGCGCGAGAAGACCGAGATCGACAAGGGCTCGACCCTGGGACGCGTCGCCGAACTGGAGAAGTGGGAGCAGAAGCACTGAGGCGGCATGAAACACGACCCACACGGCCTGGTCCACATCCCTAGGGCGCAGGGGCTCCGCCCCTACAACCCCGCTGGGGCCCAGGCCCCAGACCCCTCTTGCCGTGCGGATTCCGGGCAGAAGCTCCGCTTCCGCTGCCGGAATCCGCACGCTCTGGGCCGCCATCCTCTAGGTGGGTGGGTCCAACTGTGACCCGGGTTGGTTCGCATGTGCGGTAACCCCAGGATCGTCATCGTCGGACCAGGAGCAATGGGCTGCGGGGTGTCTGCGCTGCTGCAGGAGCGCGGCGCCTCCGTGGCCCTGCTGGATCACCGGCCGGAACGTGCGGAATACCTCAAGGCAAGCGGCATCGACGTGCATCAGGAAGGGCAGTGGTGGAAGGTTCGCCTTCGCTGCTCGGCGCAGCCGACGGACCTCGGGACGCCCGACCTCGTGATCGTGCTGGTCAAGGCCTACGCGACCGCTTCTGCCGCTGAGACCTTGAGGCCTTGCGTGGGGCCGAACACCTCCGTGCTGACGCTGCAGAACGGGCTCGGGAACTGGGAGACGCTGCAGCGGGTGCTGGAGCCCGGCAGCAAGCGCGACAGCAGTATCCTGGCCGGGACGATCGTCATGGGTGCTGCGACGGAGGCGGTCGGCAAGGTCCGCATCTCCGGTGTGGGGCCGATTGTGCTGGGGTCACCGACCGGCGATCACGACCGGGCACGGCGAGTGGCGGAAGAGCTGGCACGGTTCTGGCCACGGGTGCAAGCAGTCGAGGACGTGGAGGCGGCCCTGTGGCGGAAGGCAATCGCGAACGCTGCCATCAACCCGCTGACGGCGCTGCACGAGGTGCCGAACGGTCGCCTGCTTGAGGAACCCGATCTGCGAGCCGACCTGCGGAAGCTCGTGGAGGAAGCTGTGGCAGTCGCCCGGGCCTCGGGCATCGAGCCCTTTGAGGCAGACCCGATCGAGGCGGTCGAAGGAGTCTGTCGGCTGACCGCCGCGAACCACTCCTCTATGTTCCAGGACCTCTCGCAGGGCCGACGCACGGAGATCGACCAGATCAACGGGGAGATCGTGCGCCGTGGAGCGGCGGCCGGCATTCCCACGCCCCTGAGTGAGGCGCTGGTGGCACAGGTGAAGGCTCGCGAAGGAAGGTCACAGCAGAAACCCTAGCGAACTGCTGCCTTCAGGGCGAGACTGGCCCCAGGTTCCTTGCAGAGCGCAGCCCGAAGTGCTTCAGGGGCGTGATCCATGGTCAGCGCTTCCGTTGCCGAGCCGCAACCCTTGCTGGTGATGCGGCAGATCCGCAAGTCCTTCGCCGGTGTGCAGGCTCTGCTTGGGGTGGACTTCGAGGTGCGGGCCGGCGAAGTTCACGGGCTTGTCGGCGAGAACGGTGCCGGCAAGTCTACTCTCATGCGTATCCTCAGCGGCGCCGTCCAGCCTGACGGCGGCGAGACCCTCCTCGACGGTATCTCGGTACGCTTCCCGACACCGCAGTCAGCACAGGCAGCCGGAGTGGCGATGATCCACCAGGAGCTGAGCCTCGTGCCCAGCACCTCGGTGGCGGCGAACGTTCTGTTGGGTCACGAGCCTCGGGGACGCCTCGGCCTGCTGGACCTGCGGGAGATGAACCGCCGCGCTGCGGAGCTGATGGTTGAGCTGGACACGCCGGTGGAGGTTACCCGGCGGGTCGAGGAGTTCAACATCGCCACCCAGCAGATGATCGAGGTTGCCAAGGTCCTCTCCCAGGATGCCCGGCTGATTGTGATGGATGAGCCCACGAGCGCCCTGGCCGAGGCCGAGGTGGAGAAGCTCTTCGGGATCATCCGCGCCCTGCGTGACCGGGGCGTCGCCATCGTGTACATCTCCCACAAGATGGAGGAGATCTACCAGGTCTGTGACCGCGTGACGGTGCTGCGCGACGGCGAGTACATCGGCACCGCAGACACCCGGGAGCTTCCCCGCGAGCAACTCATTCAGTGGATGGTCGGACGGAAGATCGAGCAACTCTTCCCCAAGAGCCAGGCCCAGCGGGGCGAGGAAGTGTTGCGGGTCGAGGGCATGACGCTCGAAGCCGGAGACGGCACCGGTCGCAAGCTGGTCGACGACGTCTCCTTCTCGCTACACGCGGGCGAGATTCTGGGGCTGGCCGGTCTGCGCGGGTCGGGTGCGAGTGAGTTGATGGGCTGCATCTTCGGCCAGTATGGCGGTCGCGCTCGCGGGAAGGTGCTGGTGGGCGGCGAGGAAGCCGGCATCCGCAACCCGTCCGACGCAATCCGGCAGGGCGTGGCGATGCTGACCAATGACCGCAAGGTGACGGGGCTCGTCCTGCCCATGTCGGTGCTGCACAACCTGACTTTGGCCTCGCTGCCGAAGGCGGCTCCGGGCGGAATCTTGCGCCGCAGTCGAGAGATGCAGATGGCGCAGCCGCTGGTGCAGAATCTGGCGATCAAGGCGGCCTCGCCGGACATCGAGGTCAACTCCCTGAGCGGCGGCAACCAGCAGAAGGTGGCGCTGGCGAAGTGGCTGATGACCGAGCCGCTGGTGCTGCTGCTGGATGAGCCGACGCGTGGGGTTGACGTGGGCGCCAAGGCCGAAGTCTATGAGCTGATGAACCGACTCGTGGCCGAGGGTAAGGGGATCCTGCTGATCACCTCGGAGCTGCCCGAGCTGCTGGCCATGAGCGACCGCCTCCTGGTGATGCATCGTGGCCGAGTGACCGCCGAACTGGGCCGTGAGGAAGCGACGCAGGAGCGCGTGATGGCGGCTGCAATGGAGGCAGGCCCCGATGCCTGACCTCGCAGCCCCTGAAGGCAAGCCGGAGGAGCCTGGACGCCCGCCGAAGTCCGTGCCGGTGCGGTTGCTGGGGGTCCTCGACCGCTACCGTGGCCTGACGGCGCTTGCCGTCGTGTTCCTCCTCGGCGCCTGTGTCAGTCCCCGGAACCTCACTACCGCCCAGATCGTGTTCCTCACCCCCACGAATCAGTCCAACGTTCTCTTCGAGTACGCCGAGATCGGTCTGCTTGCCGCCGGGATGACTCTCGTGATCCTGACGGCGGGGATTGACCTGTCCGTGGGTTCGGTGCTGGGCTTCACGGCGACCATCTTCTCCTTCCTTCTGATCGCCAAGGGCTGGGCGGTGGTGCCGTCTGCGCTGGTGGCGGTCGTGGGTGGAGCGCTCTGCGGAGCGCTCAGTGGGATGCTGGTTGCGCGGCTGCGATTGCAGCCCTTCGTGGCGACTCTGGCGATGATGGCCGCTGCTCGGGGAGCGGCGAAGCTGGTGTCGGGCGGGATCAAGATCGCCAACGGCGCACAGCCCTGGTACGTGATGCAAGACGCGCCGCCGGAGGTCTTCACCTGGATGACGGCGCCGGTTGCCGGGGGTTGGCTGCGACCGGTGACGCTCGCCTTCCTGGCGACGCTGCTGGTCCTGGCTGTGGTGGTGCGCTACTCGCGCTTCGGGCGACACCTGTACGCGATCGGCGGCAATGAGGAAGCGGCACGGCTGTCGGGGATTGCTGTGCGCCGCTCGAAGGTCATGGCTTACCTGCTGTGCGGACTGACGGCGGGGATGGCCGGGGTCTGCAATGCCTGCCACCTGGGGTATGGTGACCCGGAGGCCGGGTTCACTTACGAGCTGGACGCCATCGCCGCCGTGGTCGTGGGCGGTACGAGTCTCATGGGCGGCCGAGGCGGGATGATGCTGACCCTCGTAGGGACGCTCATCATCGGCTATGTGAACAAGATCCTCAGCCTGCTCGGCTGGCAGGAGGCGCAACGGCTTCTGGCGAAGGGCCTCATCATCGTGCTCGCCGTGGTGATCCAGGAGACGAGGAGACGGTAGGAGTCGAGATCGGATTCTGGCAGCTTGTCGGAGAAGGATGTGACGGGCAGGCCGATCGCCGCAGGTTCGTGCAGGGCAGCCGCACCCACAACTAGACTGGGGGTATTTGCATGAGACATGCTGCGTTGTTGGTGCTGATCGTCGCACTCGCCGTGTGCCTGCTGCTGACGGGTTGCTCCAAGGCCAAGCCGCCCTCGGGCGATACCGCAATCCCCTTCGGCAACTTCGACGAGCCCGGCGGGAGACCGAGCACGCTGGGGAACGAAGCTGCTGCCCCGGCGGAGGGTGGCAAGAAGTTCACTCTCGGCATGTCCCAGTGCAGCCTCAACGAGCCCTGGCGGGTTCAGATGAACAAGGACATCGAGGAGGCCGCCAAGGCGCATCCGGAGCTCACCGTCCTGTATAAGGACGCGCAGAACCAGGCAGAGGCCCAGCAGGCCCAGGTACGCGAGTTCATCTCCCAGGGCGTCAACCTGATCATCATCAGCCCCAAGGAAGCCAAGCCGCTGACCCAGCCTGTTGCCGAGGCCATGGACGCCGGGATTCCCGTGATCGTCCTGGACCGCAAGATCGAGGGCGACAAGTACACGTGCTTCATCGGTGGCGACAATGTGCTCATCGGCCGCGAGGCGGGCAAGTACCTTGTGAAGCTGCTCGGCGGCAAGGGCAAGATCGTCGAGCTCAAGGGTCTGGAGACCTCAACGCCCGCCGGGGAACGGCACAAGGGCTTCATGGAGGGCATCAAGGGCTCCCAGATCGAGATCATCCATACCGCCGACTGCCGCTGGCTGGAGCCCAATGCCCAGAAGGAGATGAACTCGGTCCTCACCAAGTTCGCCCAGATCGACGCGGTGTATGGGCATAACGACCCGAGCGCTCACGGAGCCTGGATGGCCGCCAAGCAAGAGGGCAAGGGCCGGGAGAAGACCATCAAGTTCATCGGGATCGACGCGCTGCCACACGAGGGCGTCAAGTACGTGGAAGAGGGGATTCTGGCCGCGACCTTCGAGTACAAGACCGGCGGCAAGGAAGCCATCGAGATGGCCGCCAGGATCCTCCAGGGCGAGAAGGTGCCGAAGAGCATCGTCCTGGGCACACGCCTGTTCACACCGGAAAACGTGAAGCAGGGCGGTCAGGAGATCAAGGTGGGGTCCTAGCCCCCGCCTCAGGAGGCTGCGGAAAAGCGGATAACGCGGTAGCCGCTCTTGACCTCCGCGGTCCGGGTGTCGGCGAAGCAGGGTGACATATCACGGGCGAGGGTCTTGATTCCTTGCTTGGTTCGCCCTACTATCCACAGGGTCCCGCCGGGAGTGAGCCGCTTGCCGGCGTCCTCCAGCAGCGCCATGACCTGGACCTTGCCCACACGGTAGGGCGGGTTGCACAGGATTGTGTCGAAGCGACGGTCGCCGAGGACCTCGAGGGCATCGCCGGTGAGGACCTCGGTATTGGCTAGTTGGTAGCGTTGGCAATTGGTGCGGGCCAGATCGGCGGCACGGGGGTTCACGTCGACCAGGGTAACCTGACTCTGCGGAGCCAGCACGGCCGCCAGGATACCGAGAAAGCCATAGCCGCAGCCCAGGTCGAGAACGGTCTGGGCGGCCGAGACGTCAAAGGTGCGGGCAAGCACCATGCTGCCGGTGTCGATGCGCTCGCGGGAGAACACGCCCCGATCGCTCTGGAGCAGGAAGGTCTTGCCCCGGACTTCGACGCTGATTTCGACGGGATCGGGCTCGGACTGGGGAGCGCTGGAAAAGTAGTGATCGGTAGCGGGCATAGGCGCATTATAATACCAAGTCCGCGGTGGCGGCCAAGGTTTTGGGTGGAGGGTAGTGAGGGATCGGAGGAGGTGAACCCATGCTGGTGACCCTGTGGGGCACACGCGGGTCGGTGCCTGCGCCCGGTGTCGGGACTGTGCGCTATGGCGGCAACACGTCCTGCGTGGAGATCAAGTTGGCAGACGGCACCGAGCTGATCCTGGATGCCGGGACAGGGATCCGCCGGCTTGGGAAGAAGTTGGTTGCAGAGGCCGGGCCGCGGCCGCTTTTCGTGCTGATGAGCCACGCCCACTGGGACCACGTGCACGGGTTCCCGTTCTTCAAGCCCGCCTACGAACCGGGCTGGACGCTTCATGTCGCAGGCTCCTCGCGCTCCCTCAAGGCGATCAAGGACCTGCTGTACACGCAGATGAACGGGCTGAACTTCCCGGTGGAGTTCGGCGAACTGAAGGCCGAGATCGATTTCATGGCCCTCGGTGACACCGCCGCCTCCATCCGGACGGCGCGGCTGGAACTGGGGACCTGCGCCCATCCCGGCGGCTGCACTTCTTTCCGCATCGTCGAGGGTGGCGGAACGCTGGTACACATGACGGACAACGAGCTCTCCGCACCGGCAAGCAAGGCCAAGGCCCATCGGGCGGAGCTCGTGGCCCTGTGTCGCGACGCTGACGTGCTGATTCACGACGCGCAGTTCCTGCCGGAGGAGCTTGCTCGTCACGCCGGTTGGGGCCACTCGACGTATCTGGAGGCGGTGGAGCTGGCCGCTGAAGCCGGTGCCAAGCGGCTGGTGCTCTTCCACCATGACCCGGATCGTACCGATGACCAGATTGAGGAGATCGAGCGGCTGGCTCGGGAGCATATCGCCCGGCAGGGCTACCCGCTGCAGTGTGAGGCAGCCCGTGAGGGCCTGGAACTGTGCATCTAGGGCGGACCTTACTGTCGGCTGATGCCACCACCTCTGCCGCCTGTGCCGACAGCTCCGGAACATCCTGACGCGAGAAGTCGTCGAACCCTCGCGCGACACCACTGGGGAACTACTCTGGTACCTCATCACGTGACACGTCCTGCCTGCCGACTACCGTGGCCGCTCAGCGGCGGACCTTCGCGAACAGCGCTTGCTGCGCTGTTCGTGCTTGTCCTGCTGCCCTTTGGCGGTGCGTCGCTGCCGACCTGGGCACAGGACTCGACGACCCCGGAGACGCCCACTGCGCCCGAGGCCACGAAACCCGACACAACGGCCACTGCGCAGGGCGAAGCCAAGCCCACGACAGACGAAGGCAGCGGAACCGAGGAGCCGAAGGACGCCGAGGGCGACAAGGACAAGACCGAGCCCGAGGCCACCAAGCCCGCGGACTCCACTGCAACCACCACCGCCACACCCGCACCGACCACCGAGCAGCCACCCGCTCCTCCTGCAGCGGGCACGGCACAGCCTGCGACTGCCTCCGGTCAGCCGCCCAAGGGCGGCACGCCCGGCGAGCAGAGCGCGCAGGGCAAACCCGCCAAGGCCCCTGCCGGCGAAGCCGGCGGCATCGAGGGCGTGTTCAGCAAGCTGGGCCTGTTCCAGGGCGTGTCGATCAGCGGGCAGAACACCCTGACCCTCCAGGGCAACAGCCTCGAGGGCTCACAGACCGCCTACGAGACGCAACGGTGGGACACAGGGACCCTGGTGCGGCAAAGCAGTCTGCACCTGGAGGGACCGGTCTGGAAGGAGCTGGCCTTCACCGCCGACGTCTCCAACAGCGGCTGGGGCACGAGCTACTCACGCTGGGTGGCGGGGTACGTCGGCCATGACAGCGCGCTCCTGTACGGCGACCTGGACCTGAGCCTGTCGGGGAACGAGTTCGTCGAGTTCCGCAAGTCCACCAAGGGCTGGCAACTCGACCAGCGACTGCCCTCCGACGGCTTCATGCGGGGGTTCTACATTCGCGAGAAGGGCGTCGTGCGGAACCAGACCTTCGTGGGGAACGACACTCCCGGGCCTTACTTTTTGACCTACACCCCGATCATCGAGGGTAGCGAGGTCGTGAAGGTCAACGAGAGCATCGTGCGGCTGGGCACGGACTACACCCTCGACTACGACTCGGGCCAGCTCACCTTCGAGCCCGTCAACGGCCAGTCGCGAATCATCAGCGCCTCGGACACCATCTCCGTCAGCTACCAGTCCCTGGGCTACCTCAACGAGGGGCCGGGCGCTATCTACGGGATGCGGGCCGAGATGCCCCTGATGAACGAACGGCTGCTGGTGGGTGTGACGACCCTGCAGCAGACCAGTACCGCCAGCGGCCACGCCTCGGACACGGTGAGCTATCAGGAGGATATGTACACCGGGACGGGTAGCACCGGGCCCTTCGACACCAACTTCCGGCCGATCATCGCCGACGGCACGAGTGTTGTCTATCAGGGCGTGCGCAAGGTCATCGACAAGCCGCTGGTTGTCCTGGTAGACGGTGCCGAGCAGGTGGAGACGGTTGACTACGATGCATACCGGAGCATCGGCCGCGTCATCTTCCGGCGCGCAGTGCCGCCCACCTCGATGGTGATCCTCCGCTACTACTACAGCATCGATGACGAGAGCGCCAGCACGGGCGACAAGAAGCTGTGGGGCGTCGACATGTCCTACCAGCTCGCGAAGGGAACGAACGTGCTTCTGAACTGGGCCAACAGCTCCGGGGAGAAGTCCAGTTCGGACGGCAGCGCCCTTTCGACCTCAGTGGACTTCAGCCATGGCCCCGTGCGGTTGGTTGGCGAGTACCGAAACGTTGACCCGACCTTCGGCTATGTGGACACGGTGGGCTTCCAGCGCCACGAGAAGGGCACCAACTTCAGCGGCGAGTGGCGGCCCTCACGTTTCATCACTCTGACCGGCCGCCTCTCCAACCTGGACAGCGACAGCGGCTACTCCTTCGGCTACAGCGGCTACGGAGGGTCCTCCACCGCAAGCGCGATCGCGACCTCCGAGGCCGATACCGCAGCGACCTCCACAGCGCTGGACGTGAACGCCCAGCGGGCTGACTTCGGCTTCGAGCTGAACTACCCGAACCTGCCGCGCTTCAGCTTCCAGCGCAACACCATGGACAACACCAAGGCGTCCACCAGCGAGAGCCACTACACCACGGACTCGTACACGATGAACTGGGCGCCGACGGGGGCCAAGTACACCGCTCGCGCCAGTCTGAACCAGACAGCCCAGTACAGCCTCAGCGGCACGAGCGCGACCCGTCAGGGTAGCGACACCGACCAGCTTCAGACCTCTTTTACCTACAACCCCACCAGCAAGCTCTCCTTCTCAGCGAGCTTCAACCGCAACCAGTCCAGTGCCCTGGAGACGGTGAACCAGTCCTCCTCACACAGCACCCAACTCTCGGCGCACTGGGCGCCGAGCGACAGCCTCTCGATGGACCTGAGTCGCAGCATTTCGAAAACCGACGGGCGCGTGACCAGCAGCTACTACAGCAGCTACACGACGGCCGCAAGCGCCGTCCGCGATGGGACTGTGGACACAGCGATCACTCCGGGTGGTGGCGGCACCGGTGGCGACGACGAAACGGAGACGCCCAGCAGCCAGGACATCAACGATCGGCTCACTCTGAGCTGGCGGCCCAACAGCAAGATGAGCTGGGATATGAGCCTCGGTCGCCGCAAGTACGTCAGCACGGGCAGTCAGGGCTACCTGGCCGACAGCAACCAGACCTCCTGGAGCCTGGGAGCGTCCTGGACCCTCTCGGAGGCCATGAATCTCAACCTGTCGGTGAGCTCCGACCGCACCGAGTACCTCGACGCGGGTGAGGGCACGGTCGACAACCGCTCCTACGTGTTCTCGACCAACTACCGCAAGCCGGGTGAACGCTGGGGCGCGGGGCTGACTCTGAACGTACAGGACGGCAGTAGTCCGACCTACGTGGGCACAGGACGGCTGCAGAAGTCGCGAATCGTGGCCACCAACCTGTTTGATGTCAGCGGGCAACTGTCCTACGACCTCAAGAAGGGGATCACGATCACCGGCAGCGCGGGCATCTCGGACTACTCCGGCGGCTACGCCGATTTTCGCAAGGCGAATGGCGAGGTCAAGATGCGCTACCAGCTCAGCGACACGACGGGGGTCGACTTAGGCTACCGGTTCATTCGCAACGTGTCGCGGCTCGGGCCTGACAGCCTGATCTTCGGCACCTCCAGCAGCGGCCAGAACTACATAGCCAACACCTTCTCGCTGACGCTGAGCACGAACTTCCGCGGTGGCATCGGCGCGAGGGGCGCAGGCATGGGCTCCAGCGTCTCCAGCAGCCCGGGGACCTTCGGCGGCTACCAGTCGAGCCTGCAGCAGACCACCAGCGGCAGGAGCGGCTTCTCCAGCAGTGGCGGCTACGGGATGAGCCGATTCGACAAGCTCAGCAGCCAGACCCAGAAGCAGGAGAGCAGCCTCTTCAGCTCACCCTTCGGCGGCGGCGGCACCAGTGGCGGCGTCGGCGGATTCCGCAAGCGTCCGCAGCCCGGCGCCAAGGCTGCAGAGGTCGAGGACTGGATGACGCTGGACGACAACCTGTCCGCCTGGTAGAGGCATCGCGACAGCACCCCGGCGGAACCGGGGACGCCTCCGGCCAGTCAACAGAGACATACCACCCGGACGCAGGGGAGCCAGGTCACACAACCATGAGACTGAAGACGCAAGGGATTCTGTGGGTCGTCTACCTGACACTGCTCAGCGGCATCGCTGTGGCAGGGCCCTTCCGTAACGTGAGCAATGTGCCCTTTGCCTCGCGCTGCAACGGCCCGCAGGGCGCCATCGTGATCGATGACAGCCGCCTTCAGACCGCGGCGGCCCGGACCTCGGCGGTGCAGGCTCAACACAGCGCGGCGAGTCTGGCGCCGGTGAAGGCCGGCTTCCGACGGCTCCAGCGTGCCGGCCTGAGCACGGGTCGCTTCGATCCGCGCTTCCCTCGCACCATCGTACATACCCGAGGCAGCAGTCTCGTCCTTCCCGACCTCGTGAAGACGCAGCAGGCCGGGAAGACCATCGGCGACCCCACGAACCAGATCACCTTCGCCTACAGCAACTGGAGCGACGCCGACCGTCTCACCCTCCAGTCCTATCTGTCAACGGCCTACCCGAAGGCACGGCTCTACTACGGTCCGCCGGCCTTCAACATCACGGTCACGATCGTTCGCGATGATACGATCAAGGACATCCAGGGCGGCACCTACGACGTCTCGACCAATGAGATCCACATCCCCTCGCTCAGCGACAACGTGCCGGAAGATACCTTTGTGCTGCTTCTGCTCGTGCTGAAGGCCTTCCACGATGACGCCGCCCTGTTCTACGATGCCTGGGAAGACGGAATGGCCGGGGCTGCCGCCACAGCGATTCAGGTGCAGCCCGGCGTATCACCCGGTTTCGATCCCAAGGACCCGGGGCCGCTCTATGGGCTGTCCGTCTACGAGCCGCAGAATCACCCGAACCTGGGCAACTCGACCTTCTACCCCTCCAGCGGATTCACGGGGATGCTGGTCTGGCGCATCGCCATGGCCCGCGCGGCCTGGCTGAAGTGCTGGATCGAGGACAGCACCTTCTTCTCCCGCTTCAACCAGGCGTACTACAACGAGTACACGTCGTCCCTCGCCGGTGACACGCTGCGGCTGCGGGAGATCGCGGCCGGTGTCCTGCCCACTGTCGAGGGGATGGACTTTCAGGACTGGTTTGTGCGCCAGTATGTCCTCGACACGAGCGTCCGGGCTGGTCTTAAGGAGTTCACCTGGAACATCCCGCTGGAGACAGCGGTGGCCCTGATCTGCGAGCACTACCTCACCGACGCCGACGGCGACGAGTCACCCCGTAGCGGCCAGGCGCGGACGGTCTACTGGAGCTACGACTTCAGCGTGAACCTCTACGCGGAAGAGGGCAACCTGATCGACATCTCCGCGACCGGCGAGACACCCGGCGAAGGGTTCCTGATCCCCACCTTCTTCAACATCGGCGGCGCGCAGCGGGTGACGGTGCAGCTTGACCTCAACGGCCTGCGCAGCTACTACCCCTTCCCCTATGGCGTGCGGGGGTTCGATTCCAGCACCAACAACCTTTACGGCGCGGTGCTCAACACCACCTCGGGCACGATGGACGTCACCGGTGGCGCAGGCCTGAGCGGAACGAGTGTCTCCCGCGGGGTCTGGGGAGGACGTATCACGGTCTCCGACCTGTCGCCGCTGAAGCTGACGGCGACCTTCACCAACGGCAACGCGCAGACCGTGACGCGCCAGGTCAACGTTGGCTGGGATAGCTACATGGTCGTGCACGACGGCGGCGCCCAGAACACCCTGGTCCACACCTTCACGAAGGGTGTGACGGGGCTGCAGATGATGAGCCTGCCGCTGACTCCTCTCTCCAGTTCGGCGGCGACGCTTCTTGGCATCCCTTCGGCCGACCTGCTCCTCGCGAGCTGGGACCCGTCGCTGGGCTCCGACGGCAAGTATCGGGTCTGGCCGGACTGCGAGCCCTTCTCCCTTGGGACGGGTTTCTGGCTGCGGCTGCTCAACGACGTGACGGTGACGGTAAGCGGTGTTCCCGCCTCCACGACCGACCGCGTCAGCATCCCGCTGAAGCTGGGGTGGAACATGTTTGGGAGCCCGCGGCAGGATACGGTCCAGGTGGACGCGCTGAAGATACAGGTGGGGACGGATACCCCTGTGACCCTGGCGGAGGCCGTCACGAAGCGTTACGTGCAAGTGGGCATCTTCGGCTACACGGAAGGCGCCGGCTACCAGTTGGCGACGGAGGTAACGCCCTTCTCGGCGTACTGGATTCGCACGCTGGTATCCGCGGGCTGCCGGCTGGTCTTCGAGCCGGTCACCACGACGGCGGTGCAGTCCAGAGCTGTTCGGGCGCAGTCGCAGGCTTCCAGCAGCATTCCGGGCTTGGCCTGGAAGGTGCCGATTGTGGTGCAGTCCGGCTGGGTGCGCTCCGATCAGGCCTATCTGGGCGGCGTGAAGGGCGCAAGCGTAGGCACCGATGCGCTCTACGACATGCAGGCGCCTCCGGCCTTCGGGCCGGTCGTCACAGCCCGGTTCCTTCGCAGTGAACAGGGCGTTGAGCGGGCGTACCTTACCGACGTGCGTCAGGCCGATGCGGCCGGGCAGACCTGGAGCCTTGAGGTGACCAGCACGCTCGTGGATCAGCCGCTGCGAATCTCGTGGCCCGACCTGTCCTCCTTGCCCGCCGGACTGCGACCGGTCCTCGTGGACCCGACCACCGGCACACGAGTGTACCTGCGCACGACTCCCGGCTACGTGTTGCCTGCTACGAGCACAGGCGTTAAGCGGCGGCTGCAGATCGAGATGTCCAGCACCACCACCGGCGGCCTGGTCGTGACGGCAGTATCGGCGAGGGCGACCAAGAGCACCGTCGGCCTCGCCTACACCCTGTCGCGCGATGCCTCCGTCTCGGCCCGTGCGCTGAATATCGCAGGGCGTCAGGTGCGCCGACTAACAACGAGCCAGGTGCAGACCGCCGGGGCCAACTCTCTCGTCTGGAACCTGTGCAACGATCGCGGCACGCGAGTGCCGTCCGGCCTCTACCTGATGGAGATCGTGGCGCAGGCGGAGGATGGACAGAGCGTCCGAGTCCTGCGAGCCGTCGCAGTCAACCGGTAGAGACAACGTCCAACTTCGACTTCACTCCGCGCACTCAGTGCGGCGGGAAAAGGCCCAACGTGAGAATCGCCAGTCTCCGCATCCTGTGTCTGCTGATCCTACTCTCGCCCCTCGGGCTGCTCCTGAGCGGCTGCGGCGGCCTGCCGGCCGACAGTCAGATCACGGGCGGGATTGTGGTCTTCGCCGCCTTCGAGGGAACCTCCAGCACCGCCCCGCGCATCAAGACGACGGCGACGGTGATCCTCAACGGCGGCCGCTATGCCTTCAATGGTCCTTCCGGCCAGGACCTCATCGTGCGCAACATCCCCTTCGGCACGGAGGACCCGCCGAAGGTGCCGATGACGGTCACTGCCCGCGGGTACAAGACTGTCTCGCAGCAAGTGGAGCTGTCCAAGACCACGGCGACCTATGTGGACCTGAGCATGGAGACCGTGGACCTGACCGCGACGGGCACGGTCTCCGGTATCGTGACCTCCACCACGGGGACACCCATCTCCGGGGCTGTGGTCACCTTCCACTCCACCGCCGACAGCACCGCAACGGACCTCCAGGGTTTCACAGACAAGGACGGTAAGTTTGTCGTCGGCGGGATTGCCCTCGGCTCCGCGGAGGCCACGGCGGAGGCTGCAGGCTACCTGTCCTCGACCCAGACCCTTACCGTGCAGCCTGATGCGACCGGCACCAATGCCGCCTTGAGCTACTCCCTGCTCAGCGGCGCCACCAAAGTGACCGTGCGTGGCGTCGTCAAGGAACTGCGCACCGAGGAGGTCCTGCCGGGCGCTACGGTCACCCTGGGCTCGCAGCCTTCAGTCACCACCGGCTCCGACGGGCGGTTCTCTGTGCCAGACGTGCTTGTGGGCACTCAGACCATCTCGGTGCGCCTCAGCGGCTATGACGACTACGATGCGGAGATCAACGTGCTGCCGGGCATGGGCGACGTGGTGGTGACGGTCTCCAAGATCTCCAGCCTGCCGCCAACGCTTCCGTACACCATCGGCGGGACAGTCACCTTGCTCGGGGCGACGGACAACTCCGGTGCAGTGGTCACCGCCTACGACCTCGACCGCGGGATGCAGATGGCCAGCTACACGACGGGATCCGATGGGCGCTACTACCTGTTTGTCCCGGCGGGGCGCTACGAGGTCCGGGTCACGGTCGGCGCGCACAGCATCGCGAGGAACGTCACCTACCTGGGCGGCGGCCGGGTGATCGACGGGATCGACTTCGCGCTGACCCTGTGACGCCAGGGACCGGGGCGTCCCTCCTAACGGCGACGCTTCGGCCGGGAGCCACTGCAGCCGACCGCTGTCAGGGGAGAGACCATGCATGTCCTGGTCGTGTCCGTAGGCAACTCTCAGGGCACCTGTGAGGCGCTGATCTCACGGGGCCTGGACGTGTCTGCCCTGCGACCCGCGACCATCGACCTGGGCGACTTCGGCGGTCCGCAGCAGGTCTCCGGCGAGGGTCTCCCCTATCCCCTGTATACGCTGCCGGTCTTCCCACAGCGTCCCTATCCTTACAGTCTCTACCGCGGCGGCCTGCCACGGGTTCTGAAGCAGGCGAAGCCGGACCTCGTCTACTGCCTCGGTGAGCCCTCGGAGCTGGGTGTCGCACAGGTCGTCCGCCAGACCCGCAAGCTTCTCCCCCAAGCGCGAGTGGTGCTATACAGCTTCGAGAACCTGTCTCGCCCCTGGCAGGGCTTCCCCCGCTGCCTGCGCGGACGAGCCCTGGAGCAGACGGTTCCGCTCGTGGATGCGGTCGCGGCCTGCACCCAGACCTGCGCCGATTACTGGGCCGGCCTGGGGTTCCCTCCTGAGCGGACTCGCGTGGTGTACAACGGCGCCGACCCGGAGCATTTCCGCCGCCGAGAGTCAGCCGAGGTCCGTCGCGAGCTGGCTCCCGACGACGCCTTCCTGGTTGGCTACGTTGGCCGGCTGGTGCATGAGAAGGCTGTCGACGTGCTGCTCCGAGCGGTGGCCTCCCTGCCCGAGACCTTCCATCTTGCGCTTGTCGGACAGGGCGCCCTGGAGAACGACCTGCGCAGCCTCGCGCTGGGTCTGGGCCTCGGCAACCGCGTCTGCTGGCCGGGAAGAGTCAGTAAGGAGCAGATGCCCGAGTACCTCTCCGCCTTCGACGCGCTCGTCCTGCCCTCGCGAGCGATTCCGGTCTGGCAGGAACAGTACGGGATGGTGATGGTGGAGGCGATGCTGTGCGGGACGCCGGTAGTCGGGTCCTCCAGTGGCGCGATTCCCGAGGTGATTGGCGAGGCAGGGATGGTGTTCCCGGAAGAGGATGTGCCGGCCCTCGCCGCCGCTCTCCAGTCTCTCCAGCAAGACCCGCAACTAGGCGCCGACCTGGCAGGCAAGGGTCTGCGGCGTGCCCGGGAGCAGTTCACCTGGCAGGTCGTCTCCGACCGTCTGCTGGCCCTGTTCGAAGAGACGATCTCCCGCCCCAGACGCTGATCTCGCAACTTCCCCACAGGCGCTCTCCGGCACGAAGGACAGGATTGTAAGGGCGTCTCCGCGCGTGTACAATCCCCTCACACAGAACCCAACGCAGGAGGTCGGTTCCTTTGGCTGCGACGGACAAGATCCGGCCTCTGCCGGAGCTGGCGAAGCTGGTCGAGGGTCTCCATCGAGAGGGCAAGCGCGTGGTCCTCTGCCACGGCTGCTTCGACCTGCTGCACATCGGCCACCTGCGCTACCTGCAGAAGGCGGCCCGACTGGGCGACGTCCTCGTCGTCACGGTGACCCCGGACCGCTTCGTTAACAAGGGCCCGCATCGCCCTGCCTTCCCCGAGGAGTACCGTGCTGAGGCCCTGGCCTCGCTGACCTGCGTGGACTACGTGGCGATCAACGAGACCCCGACCGCCGTAGAGCTGCTGGAGCTGCTCAAGCCCGATATCTACGCCAAGGGTGCGGAGTACCGGGAGAACCGCACACCGGAGATTCAGCGCGAAGAGGCGGCTCTTGCGGCCACGGGCGGCGAGATGGCCTACATCGAGGAGGTCACCTCCAGCTCGACGGAGCTGATCAACCGGCACCTGTCGCCCTTCCCCGACACCACGACGCAGTACCTGGCTCACATGGCCGAGCAGTACGGACCGGGGCCGATCCTCGACTGCCTGGAGCGCTGCTCGCAGACCCGGGTGCTGGTCCTTGGCGAGGTGCGGATTGAGGAGTACTGCTACTGTGAGTCGCTGCAGCGTTCGGCCAAGGCTCCGCTGGTGGCGATGCGGTACCTGTCCGAGGAACGCTTTGCGATGGGCGCACCGGCCGTCGCGAACTACCTGGCGGAGTTCTGCGGCGAGGTGCGTCTGCTCGGCATGCTCGGGGCCGACAATCCGCAGGAAGAGTGGGTGCGCAGCCAGTTGAGCCCCGGGGTCGAGCCGGTGTTCCTTCACAAGCCGAGCGCGCCGACCATCACCAAGCGCCGCTACCTCGAGGCCTACTTCGGCCAGCCACTCTTCGAGCTCTTCAACATGAACGACGAGCCGCTGGACGAGGAGGCCGAGGGCGTCCTGTGCGAGCAGGTGCGCGAGTTCGCGCCCGCCTACGATCTGGTGGTGGTGGCCGACTACGGTCTGGGTATGCTCACCGACAGGGCCGTCGAGGTCTTGGCCGACCAAGCGCGATTCCTTGCCGTAAGCCCGCAAGTGAATGCAGGTAACTTCGGCTACCAGGCCTTCACAAAGTACCCGCGGGCCGACTATGCCTGTCTCGCCGAGCAGGAGATGCGGCTGGAGTACCGCACGCGGTCGGGTGACCTGACGCCGCTTCTCGCAGACCTGGGGCGGAGACTCCAGGCGAAGCGCGTGGTCGTTACGCGGGGCAAGCATGGTGCGCTGGCCTGGAGCCCTGAGGCCGGAGTCCACGAAGCTCCTTCCCTTGCGGTGCGCGTGACGGACCGCATGGGTGGCGGCGATGCTTTCTTTGCGCTGTCCTCGCTCTGCGCCTATCAGGAGGCGCCGCTGGAGATCATGGCCTTCGTGGGGAACGTCGCGGCTGCCGAGGTGATCGCCTCCATGGGTGCCCGGGCGTCGCTGGAGAAGCTCCCCCTGCGCAGACATATTGAGTCCTTGCTCAAATGAGCCCCGAAGAGGTGCATGCTGTGCCTGAACTGAAGCGAGTGTTTGTGACGGGTGGCGCGGGCTACGTCGGTGCGGTCCTGGTGCCGAAACTCCTGGAGGCGGGCCATGAGGTGACGGTGCTCGATCTGTTCCTCTATGGCGACCACGTGCTGGAGGCCGTGAAGGACCATCCGGGTCTCAAGCTCGTGCGAGGAGACCTGCGCGACCAGGCCCTACTGCGAGAGGTTCTACCCGGCTCCGACGCCGTCATCCATCTGGCGTGCATCTCCAACGACCCGAGCTTCGAGCTTGACCCGGAGCTGGGGCGCTCGATCAACTACGACGCCTTCGAGCCACTGGTGAAGATCTCGGCCGACGGCGGGGTCAAGCGTTTCATCTACGCTTCCTCCTCCAGCGTCTATGGGATCAAGGACGAGGACAACGTCACCGAGAACCTGCCGCTGGAGCCCCTCACCGACTACTCCAAGTACAAGGCGCTCTGCGAAGAGGTTCTCCAGCGCTACCAGTCGCAGGACTTCACGACGGTGACGGTTCGCCCGGCGACGGTTTGCGGCTACTCGCCCCGACTGCGCCTGGACCTCACCGTCAATATCCTGACCAACCACGCGGTCAATCGCGGGCGCATCACCGTCTTTGGCGGCTCTCAGCGGCGGCCTAACATCCACATCGGCGACATCACCGACCTGTACGTGGACCTGCTCGCACGGCCCGCCGCGCAAGTGGCCGGGAAGGTCTGGAACGCGGGCTATGAGAACCACAAGGTGAGTGAGATCGCGCAGATCGTGAAGGGTGTCGTGGGCAAAGCGGTCGAGATCGTCACCGAGCCCACCGACGACCTGCGCTCCTATCACATCTCCTCGGAGCTGATCCGGCGTGACCTCGGTTTCGTGCCGCAGCACACCATCGAGGACGCTGTGCGCAATCTTGTGGACGCCTTCGGGGCCGGGCTGATCCCCAACCCCCTGGAGGACATCCGCTACTACAACATCAAAACCATGCAGGCCCTGCACATGAAGTGAGTGGGTCGCGAGGCGGCGGCGGAGGAGACCTCGGGCTTTCGGCATCGGAGGAACATGACCAAGACCTGTGAGCTGGAGAAGACGGCACGGGAGATTCGCGCCCGGTTAGTCGCCCTGTCACACGCTTCCGGGGCCCCGCATCTGGGGTCCTCGCTGTCCTGCGTGGATATCCTCGTGGCGGCCTACTGGCGCGTCCTGCACCTCGACCCGCAGGCGCCCCAGGACCCACTGCGTGACCGCCTCCTGCTGAGCAAGGGCCATGCCGCGACCTCCCTGTACTGCGCTCTGGCTTACCGCGGGTTCTTCCCGGTGGAGATGCTCGACCATTTCGCCGAGCCCGGCTCCTGTCTGCCCGAGCATCCCAGCGCCTCCTGTGCGCCGGGAGTGGAGATCGCCAGCGGCTCGCTCGGGCATGGGTTGTCGCTCGGTGTCGGGATGGCTATCGCCGGACGCATCCAGCAGCAGGACTACCGCGTCTTCGTAGTGATGAGCGACGGTGAGTGCAACGAGGGGTCTGTCTGGGAAGCCGCGCTGATGGCTCCGGCGCAGAAGCTGGAAAACCTCGTGGCGATCATCGACTACAACAAGTGGCAGGCCACCGGGCGCAGCAACGAGGTGCTGGCCTTGGCGCCCCTGCGGGACAAATGGGAGGCCTTCGGCTGGAGCGTCACCGAAGTCGATGGGCACGACCTCGACGCCCTCAGCGAGGCGCTGGGCAAGACTCCCGACGGGAGCGGCAAGCCCCGGACCATCCTTGCCCACACCGTGAAGGGCAAGGGCGTTTCCTTCATGGAAGACGACAACAACTGGCACTACCGCATCCCCACTGCCGAGGAAGTCGAGATGGCCAGGAAGGAGCTGGGGCTCACGTGAGAAACGCTTTCGCTGCTGAGCTGCAGGCCCTGGCCGAGGACGGGTTCCCTGTGGTCTTGCTCTCCGGGGACATCGGCAACCGCCTCTTCGACAAGTTCAAGGCCGCCTTCCCCGAGCGCTTCTACAACTGCGGAGTGGCCGAGGCGAACATGATGAGCGTGGCCGCCGGGATGGCTTTCTGCGGCCTGCGCCCTATCAGCTACACCATCGCACCCTTCACGACCACACGCTGCTTCGAGCAGATTCGCGTGGATGTGTGCTATCACGACCTGCCGGTGATCATCGCCGGAGTCGGCGCCGGATTGTCCTATGCCGCCAACGGACCGACGCACGAATCCTGCGAGGACATCGCCCTCTTGCGGGCACTGCCGAACATGACGGTCGTGTGCCCGGCGGACCCGCTGGAGGTCCGACTGGCCCTCCGAGCCGCGATGCAGCACGACGGACCGGTCTACCTGCGCCTGGGCAAGAAGGGCGAGCCGCCGCTGCACAAGTCGACGCCCAACTTCCAGATTGGCAAAGCGCTGACCCTTCGTCGTGGGACCGACCTGTGTCTGCTGGCGACCGGGAATATGGTCGCCGTCGCCCTGGAGGCGGCGCTGGTCCTGCGCCAGGAAGGGCTCTCGGCCCGGGTCGTCGACTTTCACACCGTCAAGCCGCTGGACGAGAAGGCGCTCAGAGACGCCTTCTCGCGCTTCCCGCTGGTCGCCACGGTCGAGGAGCACTCGGTGATTGGCGGACTGGGCGGAGCCGTCGCGGAATGGCTCGCGGATCATCCCGGGCTGCCCGGTCGTCTGGTACGCATCGGCACGCCGGATCGATTCCAGCACGAAGCCGGTGGCCAAAGCTACGTCCGCCAGTGCTTCGGGCTGACGCCTCAGGCTATCGCCGACCGCCTGCGTGGCTTTGCTTCGCAGTGATTCCATCGCCTTGCTCCGGGGCCTGGCTCCCTCTTCCCACTGACTACTTCACGAGCGTGCCGAGATGAAGACTCTTGCTGCCGTACTGGTCGAAACGGGCAAGCCCCTCGAACTGGTGGAGCTGACGATTCCTGACCTTAAGCCGGGGCAGGTGTTGGTGGAGGTCGCCTTCAGTGGCGTGTGCCACACGCAGGTCCTGGAGGCTCGTGGTCACCGGGGCGAGGACCGCTACCTGCCCCACTGCCTCGGTCATGAAGGAAGCGGGACGGTGCGTGAAGTCGGCGCCGGCGTCACAAAGGTCAAGCCCGGTGACAGGGCCATCCTCTCCTGGATCAAGGGCTCGGGCATGGACGTGCCCGGCTCGGTCTACGACTGGGACGGGAAGAGGGTGAACGCAGGCGGGATCACGACCTTCCAGCGCTTCGCCGTCCTCAGCGAGAACCGTCTCACTCCGCTCAGCGCCGAGGCCGGGACGGACTCCGTGTCGCTGCGTGATGCCGCGCTGATTGGTTGCGCGATCCCCACCGGCATGGGCGCAGTGCTCAACACGGCTCGTCCGCGTCCGGGTGAGAGCCTCGCGGTCTTTGGCATCGGTGGCGTCGGCGTCTGTACGGTGATGGCTGCCAGTCTCGCCGGTTGCGTGCCCCTGATCGCGGTCGATGTGCACGAGCACAAGCTCGATCTAGCCCGCAAGCTCGGCGCGACCCATTGCATCAACTCCGCGCAGCAGGACCTTGCCGCGGAGCTAACACGGGTCTGCCCCGGCGGACTGGACTTCGCCGTCGAGGCGACTGGGCGACCCGCGGTCATGCTCCAGGCGCTGTCCTGTGTGCGCAGCCAGGGCGGAGCAGCGGTCATCGTCGGCAATGCGCACTTCGGCGAGCAGTTGACGCTCGACCCGAGGCAGCTCAATCAGGGCAAGCGTCTTCTCGGCACCTGGGGCGGCGACAACTGGCCGGACCGCGACTACCCGCGCTACTGTCGGCTGCTATCGGCGGGCAAGTTCAGCCTCGACCCGATCCAGTCCGAGCCCTATGCGCTGGCCGACCTCAACCGTGCGCTGGAGGATCTCGAAGCCGCGCGAGTGCCACGTCCTCTGATCGACATGTCCCTGTGAAGGGTGCCCGTGAATGCGGATCGGCATCGACTTCGACAACACAATCGTGTGCTATGACCAGGTCTTCCATGCGGCGGCTCGGGAGCGCGAGCTGATTCCCGCCGAGGTGCCCGTCTCCAAGGAGGCCGTCCGCAACTACCTGCGCAGCATCGACCGCGAGGAGGACTGGACGAAGCTGCAGGGCTACGTGTACGGGCCACGGATGCGCGACGCCCTGCCCTTTGCGGGAGTGCTGGACTTCTTCGCCCGGTGCTCGGAGGCCCAAGTTCCGGTCTGGATCATCAGCCACAAGACACGCTACCCCTTCCAGGGGCCGCAGTATGACCTCCACGAATCGGCGCGGCAGTGGATCGCCGATCACGGGCTCCTTGACGCCGACCGCGTGGGCCTGCCCGCCGACCACGTCTTCTTCGAGCTCACCAAGTCGGCCAAGCTGCAACGGGTGGAGCAGGTGAACTGCACTCATTTTATCGACGACCTGCCCGAGTTCCTCGCCGAGGAGGACTTCCCAGCGGCTGTGCAGCGGATCCTATTTGACCCGCAGAACCACCACCCGGGCGAGACACGCTTCCTCCGGGCGACCTGCTGGGAGCAGGTCTGGGAGCTCGTGAGGCCGTGACGACCCTAAGTTCGCCGCCGGCTGAAGTCCCGCAGGAGGCTCTTGCGTGCCTGCTCGCTCAGGCAGGCATGCGGGAGGACGCACGCGTCGAGGCAATCCCCGGCGGGATGAACAACCGCGTCTTCCGAGTCACCTCAGGGCAGGGCGAGGCACTGCTGAAGGCCTACTTCCATCATCCGGAAGACCCGCGCGACCGCCTGGCGACGGAGTATGGCTTCTGCGCCTTTGCCTGGTCACACGGGGTTCGCGCTCTTCCTCAACCACTGGCCGCCGACCCGGTGCACCATCTCGCGGTGTATGAGTTCGTGCATGGGCGCAGGCTCAATCCGGGCGAAGTGACTGCCGACCACGTCGCGCAGGCCCTGGCCTTCTACCGCGATCTGAACCGATGCCGCGAAGACGCTCACGACCTGCCGGCGGCCTCTGAGGCCTGCTTCTCTCTCGCAGACCATCTCGCCACGGTTCAGCGGCGCGTGGATAGGTTGGCTGGAATCTCGGCAGCTGATCCCGTCGGCGCAGAGGCGGCGGACTTCCTCCGAGACGACCTTCTGCCTGCGTGGAAGGAAGTTGCTTCGGAGGTCCAGACCCAGGCCGCAACACGGGGCCTTGCACTTGCAGAGCCCCTGAGCGATGCCGATCGTTGCCTGTCGCCCTCGGACTTCGGCTTCCACAACGCACTCCAGGAATCGGGCGGGCGTCTGCGGTTCCTGGACTTCGAGTACGCCGGCTGGGATGACCCGACGAAGCTGGTGTGCGACTTCTTCCATCAGCCCGCGGTGCCTGTCCCGGCCGAGCATTGTGAGAGCTTTGCGCAGCAAATCGCCGAGAGCCTGGGCGATCCTGCCTACCACCGAGCGCGCTTCTCGCTGCTCATGCCGGTGTATCGCCTCAAGTGGTGCTGCATCCTGCTGAACGATTTCCTCCTGGCGGGTGGCGCACGAAGGCACTTCGCCCGGGTATCGGCGGAGGATCCGCAGACCCTGGCTCAGCGCAAGGCCCGGCAACTCGCCAAGGCTCGGGAGATGCTGCCGCGCTCGCTCTGATCGCCGTTCCACCGTCGCAAGGAAGGGGCTTCACCTCATGCCATCGACCCGCAGGATCGTCGTCCTGGGCGCCAACTCCTTCTCCGGGCAGGATCTCGTCGACCTGCTGCTGGAGGACCCCGACAACGAGGTGATCGGCGTCAGCCGCTCGCCGGAGCGCACAGCCCTCTTCCTGCGCTACAAGCTCCGCGGCGATCTGGGCCGCTACCGCTACTACCAGTTCGATATGAACTGGGACATGCCCGCGCTGCTGCAGCTTCTGGATGCGGAGCGCCCCAACTGGATCATCAACTTCGCCGCCCAGAGCGAGGTGGCCCCGAGCTGGGAGCACCCCGAGCACTGGTTCGAGACCAACACCGTGTCGCTGGCGCACCTGGTGAACCATCTGCGGAGGCAGGACTACCTGGAGCGCTACCTGCACGTGTCCTCGCCGGAGGTCTACGGGACCTGCGTGGGTAGCGTCTACGAGGAGGCGCCACTCAACCCGAGCACTCCCTATGCAGCCTCGAAGGCGGCCGCCGACCTGCTGCTGGGCACCTACCGCAAGCAGTTCGACTTCCCGCTGCTGACCGTGCGCTCGACCAACGTCTACGGAGCCCGGCAGCAACTCTTCAAGATCATCCCGCGCTCAGTGATCTACCTCAAGCTGGGCAACAGGATCCAGCTCCACGGCGGCGGCGTGGCCGTGAAATCGTACATTCATGTGCGCGACATCTCTCGCGGCGAGTTGGCGATCCTGCAGCACGGGGAACCCGGCAGCCTGTACCACCTCTCCCCCGATCAGGGCATTGCGGTGCGCGACGTGGTGCGGCTCATCTGCGAGCGGATGGGCGTTCCCTTCGAGCAGGCCACCACAACCGTTGAGGAGCGACCAGGCCAGGATGCTGCTTACGTGATCGAGTCGGAGCGTGCCCGCAAGGAACTCGGCTGGGCTCCGCAGATCAGCATCGAGGACGGCCTCGCCGAGGTCGTGCAGTGGGTCGAGGACTACTGGCGCGAGATCAGTTTGCAGTCGTTGGAGTACCAACACAGGGCCTAGCGCCTTGTCTCTACAGAATCCGGAATCCAGGCAGGCGGTTAGCGATGGCGTATGTAGATTTCCTGATGAAGCTGCACAAGTCCACAGCCCGCGACTACGTGGCGCGAGTGCTGGAGGCCGACAAGGCCGAGTGCGCCGAGGTGGCGACCCAGTTCGGCAGGGACTACTGGGACGGCGAGCGCAAGTACGGGTATGGCGGCTACCGCTACGACGGTCGCTGGCGAGCAGTGGCCGAGGACATGGTGCGCCACTACAACCTTCCGGCCGATGCGCGGATTCTGGATGTCGGCTGCGGCAAGGCCTTCCTGCTGTATGAGTTCACCCAGGTGCTGCCCGGCGCGACCGTGGCCGGAATCGACCTCTCGGAGTACGCCATCGCCAACGCCAAGGAGGAGGTACGCCCTTTCCTGCAGGTCGGCACGGCGGCTGATCTGCCCTATGAGAACAACTCCTTCGACTTCGTCGTCTCTCTCAATACGATCCATAACCTGTATATCAACGAGCTGTGGGCAGCGCTCCAGGAGATTGAGCGCGTAGGCCGCGGGGCAAAACACGTTTGCATCGAGACCTACCGTAACGAGCGCGAGAAGGTGAACCTGCTCTACTGGCAACTCACGTGCCGGGCCTTCCACACCCCGGAGGAGTGGGAGTGGATCTTCGAGCAGGCCGGCTACAGGGGGGACTACTCCTACATCGTCTTCGAGTAAGGGAGGCGTCAATGGGCGACAGGACTCGTGAGCCGCAGTACCAGCGGTGTGTACAGTTGCGGGAGGCCGGTCGGGTAGACCGCCTCGGCCTCATGTCCAACCAGGGATGGCATGACGATCCGAAGCGGTTGCTGTTCACCCTGGCTCGCTACAAGTTCGTCGCCAAGATGCTCTCGGGACGCAAGAACGTGCTGGAGGTCGGATGCGCTGATGCCTTCGGGACGCGCGTCGTAGTCCAGGAGGTGCAGCACGTCACGGCCACCGACTTCGACCCGGTCTTCATCGCGGACGTTCAGGAGCGCATGGACGAGGAGTGGGCCTTCGACTGCTTCGTGCATGACATGCTCTCCGGACCGGTGTCGGGTTCCTTCGACGCGGCCTATGCGCTGGACGTGATCGAGCACATCGCGCCCGCGCAGGAGGACCTGTTCTTGCGCAACCTCCTCGCGTCGCTCGTACCGGATAGCGTGGTGATCCTGGGCACTCCCTCACGGGCCTCCGAAGCCTATGCCTCGCCACCGAGTCGCGAGGGGCACGTGAACCTCAAGGACGCACCGGCGCTACGCGACTTGATGGAGCGCTACCTCAAGCACGTGTTCCTCTTCTCGATGAATGACGAGGTCGTGCACACCGGCTTCTACCCCATGGCGCATTATTACCTTGCCCTGGGCTGCCAGGTGAAGGAGAGGCCGAATGGCTGAGGGCCGCCCCTCCGGGGTATTTCAGAAGCTGCGGTACGCGCTCTGGTGGCGCTACTGGGTGTTCCTCCGCCTGCGGGCAACTCACCACCTGTCCTGGTCGACGCTTGGCCTCGCGCTCGATCTTGATTCGGTCCTGCGGTCGCGAGTGGTGAGGTGGATTCTGCGATTCCGGCTTCGGGAGGCCGGAGACGGTCTGGTGGGGATGAAGGTCGGGAGTGCCCGCGAGTGGCTGCTTCCGGTCCGCAGGCACCTCCCCGCGCCGAAGGCCTTCGCCGATGTGTTCATATTCCTGTGGCTTCCCGTGTACCTTCTGGATGCCTACGAGATGGAGCGGTTCCTGAAGCCCGGGATGACGGTGATCGACGGCGGCGCTCACGCCGGCGGGTTCTCGCGACTGGCCGGGGAGCTAGTCGGCCCCACGGGGAGGGTCATCGCCGTTGAGCCCTGCGAGGAGAACCTCGCTGCGCTGCGGCCGAACCTTGATGGGTCCGACGGCGCGCAGGTGACGGTTCTGCAAGGCGCCCTGTGGCAGGAGGACACCGACCTTGAGCTGCAACTCGCGGACACGAATCTGGGTCGGCAGGCCGTCAGTCAGGACAGGCGGCAAGAGGTCATCGGCACCCTCAAGGTCAAGGCCAGGAGCATCGATCATATCGCCGCCGAGTTGGGCCTCGACCGCGTTGATCTGATCAAGCTGGACATCGAAGGCTGTGAGGCCGAAGCGCTGCGAGGGTCTGCCGAGGTCCTGCGTGTTCATCGCCCGGTGGTCATCACGGCCGCCTACCACAAGGCCGGCGACCTGCACGATCTCCCGGCGCTGCTTGCCGAGTTGACGACCGACTATCTGATCTGCCCTTACCAGGCCTATCCGGGCGCCGAGGTCCTGATCATGGCTGTCCCCCGGGAGCGTATCCCCGAGGGTCTTGAAGCTGCCAACCGGTTCACTGCGTAGCGCCGGCAGCGGACCGTCGTCACCGTACCTGCACTCACACCCAAAGCCGCGCAACGGGGGGCTCACCTACTGTCTGCACACCTGGTCATCGGCGCTGACAGCACCCTTGGTCGGGCGCTCCTGCTTCGCCTTCAGGAGCTCGGTCTGCCCTGCCTGGGTACGACGCGTCGAGATGGCTCAACACCGGATCGCCTCCCGCTGGACCTTGCCGGGATCCCCGCCGACTGGCGGCCCCCGGAAGGTGTTGCCGTCGCCTATCTGTGCGCCGCCGTGACCTCCACGAACCAGTGCCGCAGTGACCCCGAGGGAACGCGCAGGACGAATGTGATCGGCACGCTGGCCGTCGCTCGTACTCTGCGAGAGGCCGGTGCGCACCTGGTGTTCCTCTCCACCAACCTCGTCTTCGATGGCTCAGTTCCCCATCAGCGAGCATACAGCCCAACCTGCCCGCAGACGGAATATGGCCGCCAGAAGGCTGAGGTGGAGGCGAAGCTACTGGAGCAACCGGGGGCTACGGTGCTGCGCCTGACGAAGGTCCTCACGTCGCACATGGGGTTGGTACAGGGGTGGCTGAGCGAACTGCGCGAGGGCCGGAGCATCCAGCCGCTCTCCGACCTTCCGCTGGCGCCGGTCAGCCTGCCACAGGTAGTCGAGGCCCTGTCCACCCTCGGCCTGCGACGTCCTGAGGGTATCTTCCAGCTATCGGCGCGGGACGACTTTGCCTACGCGGAGATGGCGCAACTGCTTGCAAAGGGCCTGGGAGTCGAACCGGGGCTCGTGCAGCCGATCTGCTCGAAGGACGCCGGTCTGGACCTCGAGCATGTCCCCCGCTTCACGTCCCTGGACACTTCGCGGGCCGAGCAGGAACTCGGCTTCGCTGCCCCCGAAGCGCAGGCGGTTGTTCGCAGCGTCTTCGCGACGCCTTGCCGCTGAGGCTTAGGCGTCGGCCTGCGCAAGATACTCCTCGACGACTTCGTCCGTCGGACCGTCACGCTGCACCAGGCCGCCCTCCAGCCAGATCACCCTCGTGCACAGGTTGCGGATGGCCGTCATCTCGTGCGACACCATGACCAGGCTGCTGTTGCTCGCCAGCATCTGGCGCAGAAGCGTGTAGGCGCGATGCTGGAAGTGGGCGTCACCGGCGGTGAGGATCTCGTCCAGCAGAAGGATCTCCGGCGCGAAGGTGATCGCGATGGCAAACCCCAGCCGCAGGCCCATCCCCGAAGAGTAGGACTTGAAGGGCACGTCGACAAAGTCGCCCAGTTCCGAGAGTTCGATGATCTCCTCCATGCTGGCGCGAACCACGCGAGGCGCGATGCCCATCAAGGCGCCGCTGAGGAGGATGTTGTCGCGACCGCTCAGCTCCGTGGCGAACCCGGCACCCAGCTCAAAGAGACCGCCGGCCGCGTAGCGCAAGCTGACCTCCCCGGCAGTGGGCACGTAGATCCCCGCCAGAATCCGCAGCAAGGTGCTCTTCCCCGAGCCGTTGCTGCCGATCACGCCAACAGCCTCTCCCGGGTTCACGGTCAAGCTGATGCCATTGAGCGCCCACAGGATATCCGTCGGGAAAGGCCGCAGCATGCGGGTGAAGACCCGCTTGAGGCTCGGCTGGCTCTCCCGCCGAATCATGAAACGCTTCTTCAGATCGTGCACCACAATCGCGGGCTCGCTCATCACACCATCTCCGGGAACTGCCACTCATAGCGGCGCCACACCAGGGTGCCCACGACCAGCAGCAGCGCCGCCCAGGCGATGGAGATGCCCAGGTAGCCGAAGTAGCCCGGCACCGGCCACTGTGCACCATGCAGCAGCGCCGTCCGGTAGCCGATGAATAGCGGCGCCAGCGGATTGCCGACGATGTAGAGCTCCTTCATCAGCGGGGTCAGGCGAGTGCTGTTCAGCACCTGCTCGACGGGATACAGGATCGGGCTCAGGAAGAACAACACCTGCAGCACCCAGGTGATGATGAACTTCACGTCTTCGTAGTACATCTGCAGGGCCGACAGGATCATCAGCACACCGAGGGTCAGGCAGGCCTGGATAAACAGCAAGGGCAGGACCCACAGGAAGCACCAGTGCATGGTGACCGGGACCGCCAGGAACACCACGAGGAGCACGATGAAGCTCAGACTCATGTGGACGAAGTTCGAGCCCAGCGCGGCGGCCGGAAGCAGGATGCGGGGAAAAGGGTACTTCTTGATGAGCACCGCGTCCTTGATGAGGCACACGGTTCCGTCGCCGAGGGACTGCAGAAAGAAGGTCCAGGGCAACAGGCAGGTCAGCAGCTCCACCGAGAAGTTCTTGATGGTGGAGCCCATGATGTACTTGAACACGATCGTCATGACGACGATCTGCATCAGGGGGTTGATGAAGGACCACAGGAACCCGAGAGCGGAGTTCTTGTAGCGCAGTTTGAGGTCACGGCGGACCAGAAGCGTCACCGCCTGCACCCATACCCACGGTGCTACGGCTCCCCGGCCCCTTGTCGCTGCAGTCATGGAACACTCCCGCTTCGGGCTCTCTGCCAACTCGCACGCCGGGTCCTATGATAGCGTAAGGCAGGCCTCCGCTCAAGCCTTGGGGGCCTGGCCTGTGGCCCGTCCCGTCACGCTCCTCCAGACCTGTAACACCCCCTTAACGCCTCGAAGCTCAATCCTTCCTCCAGCCACGGTCATGTTTTGCCGAAGGCAGTTGATGGCGCCGCGCCGATACGTAGACTGTAACAAGTACAGTCGGAAACGCCCCTGCGCGGCACCTGGAGGGAGACGGACGATGGTCTCAGGGTTGCGTCGGCTCTGGCTCGACGACAGTGGACTCATTAGCGCGGAGGCTGCGCTGATGATCGCCGTGCTGGCAGTCGGAACCCTGGGCGCCCTTGTGGGCTTTGCCGAGCGCGCCGGTGACGCCCTGCACCATATGGGATCGCAGTACAGTGAGGTCGGCCGCGACGTGGTAGTGAACCCGCCGGGCTAGCTTGCCCCAGACTTACCCCGAATCCGAAGGCCGCCGATCTTCTCAGGTCGGCGGCCTTTTCGCGTGTCTGCCTTGTGCCCATGCCGCGCGGACCGGCTGCTGATTCTGGAGACGTTAGCTGCCCTGAAGCACCACAGACGTCACGGAGCGCAGGGTCATCTTGACGGCCTGCTGCCCACCCGAGCCTGCGCCGAAGAGCTGCGGCAGCGCCATGGTCATCTCCGAATCCGAGGTGCCGTCAAAGCGCATCATGCGGCCCCGCTGGTAGTCGAAGTACCCGATCTGACTCCCGGTTTGCTTCCCCGAGAGGTTGAACAGATTCCCGGCCACCAGGCTCAGGTTCAGCGGAAGCTGGTAGTCGGTCTGCAGCCGCACGCACTCGCGACCCTCGAGCTGCACGTAGTCCAGCAGTGTCGTCGTGTACTGCAGCGGGATCTTCTCCCCGGCCTGCGTGGTCAGGTTCAGTACCTCCTGCCAGCGACTGCCCGGATGCAGCGGCTCTGCCGGGAACCCGGGACCTCTCAGGTCGCCGAAGAACTGGCCGACGTCGAACTGCATCTGCTGCAGCACGTCAGGAGCGCCGGTCGCTGGAGTGCCGGCCTGCTGGACGCGCTCGACCTTCGTGCTGACGATCGTGCCCGTGGGTGACATCACCGTGGTGATGACGGGAATCTGCAAGGACACCGGGAGGGCCTGGCCGGAGAGCGTCGCCGTGGTCTTGAGGTCCTCGATCCGATTCACGATGGTCATGTTCCCGCTGGTGTCCAGCGCGGTGCAGGTCATGACGTAGGTGAACTCGGCGGTCATGTTCAGGGGCTCGATCTTGTCCAGCATCGTCACCGAGCCGGTGCCCGTGGTCGTGCACTGGTAGCGAAGCATCTCGCCTTTGGCCATCTTGTAGCGCAAGGACACGTCCGCCGAGAAGCCCGGGAGCGCGCCCAGAGTCAGCGTCAGGATGCACAGCAAACCAACGCGTCGGTACATGCCGAGTCCACCTCCTGCGTAAGTCCGAACGGATACTCAGGTTATACCCAGGCTTCGCGAGTCTACTCGCCGGAGGACGCTGCCGAGGACGCCGTCGGCCGCCGACCCAGGGTTGCATCAATGGCCGGGCGCAGTCGCGACCAGATGTCCCGCGCCTGGTCGACGAGGTCGCGGCCGACTTCGTTGGGGCTGTAGGTGGCGAAGACGTAGGCACTGGTGATGCCCTGCGAATCCTCCTCCGCTACCCCGACGTCCGAGGGCACCGAGTGCAGGAACTCCTTCTCGGTCTGGTAGTCAAGGCGCGGGTAGCCCCGAAGGCCGCAGAAGGCCATGAAGGCCCGGTACACGTGCCGCACGATCTGGGCGGCGGTGAGATTCGCGGCGAGGTCGCGCTGGTCCCAGATGTCGGCGAAGGGGTCTTCCGGCAGGTCGCTGAACTCGTCCTCCCTGCGCCGACCGAAACCAAGCCAACGCCGCAGCCGCTCCAGCAGGGCCAGCAAGGCCAGCCACAAGGAGTAGAAGGGCGCAGCCATGGCCCTTAGCGCAGCCATCACCTGTTCGCGGTACCGGATCAGCAGGTAGATCAGGATCGCCAGCAGCAGCAGAAGCAGCAGCCACCACCAGTTCTGCCGGACACCTGAGCCCTGCGACTTGGCGGCCATGCGGCCCTGGGCACTGTCGGCACCACCACCGGAGGCGCCGGAGCTCTGCGTCTGCGTGTTGTCCTGGCCACCTCCACCGCCTCCTCCGCCACCACCACCTGCGCTGGCTCCCTGGCCGCCACTACCACCGCCACCGGAGGCACCGGTGCCCTGACCGCCACCGGAGGACCCGCTCTGCCCAGTGGTACCCGCGTCGGCGGCGGCACCGCGTCCACTGGTCTCGGGCTCCAGGCCCGGCGCACTGCTGCTCTCCGGGTGCGACTGCGCAAAGCCCCAACTGGGACCCGTCTGCAGCCCCGCCGACGGTGTCTTCACCCAGTCTGGCGGCTGGTACAACTCGCCCCGGGCAGGTCCGAATCCTGGCCCACGCGGCAGCGGAAGCGCCACGAAGGCAATGACCATCACCAGCGCCAGACTCGTGGCGATCCAGGTCGGCGTGAGGCCACGACTGGCGGCCAGACGACGCCGGCGCACGTCCATGCGAATCGCCGACAGATTCGTCAGCGCCAGCAGGAAGAGCGCAAAGAAGGTGTAGCCCGCCACATACCACGAAGCGCGGTCGAAGCGGCGCTCATCGCCCAGGCTGTGAGCCGCCAGCCCAAAGCAGATCACCGCGAACACCGACACCCACAGCACTGCGCGGCCCGGATGATGCGCCTTGCTCCGCCGTCCATTGCGCCGGACAGCCACGCCGTCGGCGAGATCCGTGTAGATGCCCTGGCTCAGCGCATACTGGAAGTTCTCCTCCAGCGTACACTCGCGCGTCACCCGGTCGGCCACCCACCAGACGAGCGCCAACAGCAGCAGATTCAGTAGGAAGGACGCCGTCGGCCCCCAGTCCGAGACGGCGTGGATGAAGGCGCCGTCACCATGCATCAGGGTGAAGTCCCAGGTGGCATACCCCGCAACCAGGGCCACAGCGACGCCCAGCAGATACGGGTACACGCGCAGCTCCGAGGCATAGCGAGAGTGCGCATACGCGCGGAACCACAGCCGCAGACGAGCGATCCCCACGGTGGCGGCCAGGAAGGCCGTCGCGAACATCCGCAGGCCGTTGCCGAGAACGCTGCCCTGCGGGTCGCGCCACTCAATCAGGAAGCACACCAGACACCCGAGCATCCCGAAGATGCCCAGGGGAATGGCCACTTCAGTCAGCCAGTCGAAGGCCGGCGTCTCGACTTCCAGCGCTTCCTGCAGGACAACAGGCATCGCCTCGGGGCCGCGCACCGGTGCCGCTGGAGCTGGCGGCGGCACGACTTGGGACGCAGGCTCCGAGGCGGCGACGGGCTCCTCCGCAGCCTCTGCTGAATCTACGTATTCGGCGTTCTGGTCGGGTATTTCCATATTCCTCGTGGGCCGTCGGATGCCCCGGGCCCTACAGGACGATGTTGTGCAGATCGCTGTCCTGGCGCAGATGCAACATGGGCACACCCAGGTTCGCCAGCATCGCCTGGGTTCGTGGCGCATGGACCTCGTTGTCGATCAGCAGCACGAGAACACTGAACCCCGTAGTCTTGAGACGGACGATCTCTCGCCCTAGTTCCTGCGGCACCGACGGCACAATGAGAATCACCGTGTCCTCGCGTGGCCAGCCGTTGTACTCGCGGGACACCATCTCGGCCAGGGGTAGACCATCGCTGAGGCTGAGCCGGGCGAGGGACTCCATGATCGACAGAATGCTCTCTCCCCCACGTCGGACTTCCACCTCCACAGGCCGCAGCCGCTCGCTGTCATGCCGGCGCTCCAGCATCTCCCGGGCCTCGTCGCGGTTCACGGCCTCGACGGAGAAGGGCTGCACCTCCATCACATCGGCGGCGTCGACACCGTTGCTCACCAGCCCGACCTCGACCCCGCGGGTTGCCAGATACGTCGCCAGGGAAGCGGCCACCGTCGCCCCGAACTCCGACCGCTCAAGGCTGCGCTCGCCACTCCAGGCGAGGGTGTTGAAGTCCAGCACCAGATTCGCACCGAGCAGGCAGGAGGGATCGTAGACCTTCGAGTGCAGGACGCCGGTCTTCGCGCTGGCCTTCCAGTGCACGCGACGGAGCGGGTCGCCATGCTGGTACTCGCGCACTCCGGCAATCCGGGTCGGGTCCTCGAAGAGTCTCATCTGCACCGTCGTCTCGCCCATGGGACGATGCGTCGGCACCGAGTACTTGTCGATCGGCGCAATGCGCGGGTAGACGGTGATGAACTCCGCCTTCGCCTCGGCCAGGTAGCGGCGGGTCAGACCGAAGAGATCACCCGACTCAAACAGCACCGGACCGACCCGGTAGTAGCCCCGGCGCTCACACCGCACCCGATAGCGCAGGGTGATCGCCCCGTGGGGACGCATGACCGTTGCTCGCGAGGCAGCTCCTTCCGTGACCCGCAGACCATCCCCCAGCAGGTCCTCCATCACCACCCAGGGCAGGAAGGTCGGCCTGGTGTTGCGCACGCCGACGGTGACCACGCACTCGTCGCCGATCTGCGCCTGCCGCAAGCTGCAGTGGCGCTCGGTCGTGAGGCCATCCAGGCTCAGGTAGGTCATCAGGTACGAAAACAGCGCCACCAGGCAGCCGGCGTAGAACACGTACCCGAAGAACCCGATGCGGAAGACCCACGCACAGGCCAGGAAGCCGATCACGGCGACGGCGAAATAGGTGCGGCGACGTTTCATGGAACCACCATCGGCAGCAACTCACCCGTCAGGTGTGCCCGAGGAGCGGTTAGCCCTGCCGCGTCTTCTCGATCGGGGCCGGCACCGTCTCGATGAGGGCCTCGACAATGTGCTCGGCGCCCTGCCCGCGCAGTCTGGATTCGGGCGCGACGATCACGCGATGGCACAGCACGGCCTGCACCATGTACTTCACATCATCGGGAGTGGCGAAGTTCCGTCCCTCCACGGCCGCCAGGGCCTGCGCCGTCCGGTACAGGGCCATCGAGGCACGCGGGCTGGCGCCCATCACAAGGTCGGGGCTGTGCCGCGTCGCATGGACCAGCCGCACCACGTACTCACGCACCTTGTCATGCAAGAACACGTTGCGCACTTCTGCCTGCGCCACCGTCAGCTCCTCCACCGTCACGACCTGCCGGAGCTGGTCAATGGGATGGGCCAGCCGCAGGCGCTCCAGCATGACGTTCTCATCGGAGAAGGAGGGGTAGCCAATGCTCATGCGGATCAGGAAGCGGTCGAGCTGCGCTTCGGGCAAGGGGAAGGTTCCCTCATGCTCAATGGGGTTCTGGGTCGCGAGGACCATGAAGGGTCGTGGCAGCGGGTAGGTCTCACCGTCGGCGGAGACCTGGCGCTCTCCCATGGCCTCCAGCAGTGCCGACTGCGCCCGAGGAGTAGCGCGGTTGATCTCGTCGGCGAGCAGGATCTGGTGGAACACCGGGCCGGCGCGGAACTCGAACTCCGTGAGCTTTTGGTTGAACACCGATACGCCGGTCACGTCTGAGGGCAGCAGGTCCGGCGTGCACTGCACCCGGGCGAAGCTGCAGCCGAGAGAACGAGCCAGGGCGCGAGCCAGCATGGTCTTGGCGACGCCGGGCACGTCCTCCATCAGGACATGACCTTCGCACAGCAGGGCCACCAGCGCCAGGCGAATCTGGTCGCGCTTGCCCACCACCACCTGCTCTACGTTCTCGATCACCTTGCGCGCAAAAGCAGCTACATCCATGGACCAAGACCTCCCGGACGGCCGCCGATCTGAGGGAAGCAATCCTGCGGCCCGACCACAATCCAGCAGATTCTGCCTATTTCACCCGCCGCTCCCTCTCCACCTGCGTCGACGGCATAAGGCGCCTTCAAGCGTCCCGGGCCTCACAGGTCCGTGGTTTGACGCTCCCGGAGGCCCTGTGCTATAGTGCGAGACGCAGTTCGCGTCTGCGACACGGCGGCCCTTTGTGGGACCCTAGATGGTACTCTGGCAGACAATTCTCGACACCCTTCGACACGTCACCTGGGTTGACGTGGTTGATGTAAGCCTCATTGCCTACATCACCTACCGTCTCGCCCTCGCCCTCCGCGGGACACGCGTCGTCTCCCTGATTCGCGGGATTCTCGTCGTGGCCGCCCTACTGTGGCTCAGTACCGGCCTTCCCACCTTCAACTGGATCCTTCGTCGCGTCCTCCCCACCGGCGTCATCGCTCTCATCATCATCTTCCAGCCCGAACTGCGCATGGCCCTCGAGCGCCTGGGACGCGGTCGCTTCCTGCATCTGGGCTTCGGCATCTTTGAGATGCACGGCGAGCTCGTCGAACGCGTCGTCAGTGAGGTCATGGACGCCTGCGAGGAGTTCTCGGCTCGTCGCATCGGCGCACTGATCGTCTTCGAGCGCGAGGCCAGCCTCATCGACATCACCCGCACCGGCAAGACCATCAACGGCACGGTTTCCTCCGAGCTGATTGCCACGATCTTCTCGCACCACAGCCCTCTGCACGACGGCGCCATCGTCATTCGGGACGACCAACTGATCGCCGCGGGCTGTGTGCTGCCGCACTCTGAGAACCCCGGGCTGTCCGTAACCACCGGCATGCGACATCGCGCTGCCCTGGGGCTGTCTGAACGCACCGATGCCGTCTGCGTCGTCGTCTCCGAGGAGACCGGCGGCATGACTCTCGCCTTCGAGGGCACGCTGACGCCTAGCCTGGAACGAATCCAGCTCACCGAGCGCCTGCTTGAGCTCTTCGAGTCCGACAAGCGCTCCACCAAGCTATTCTTCTGGAGAAAGTAACGCCTCCGGGCCGCCCTTTTACGCCCGGGATACCATACGGTCCTGAATATGCTACGCGCAATCTACTCAGCCATCCGTCATGAGTTCGGCCTCAAGCTGGTCTCCGTGCTTGCGGCCGTCTCCCTGTGGCTGTATGTCATGAACACCCAGGACCCGGTGCGCACTGAGAGCTACGAGACCCAGATCAGTGCCGTCAACGTGCCGGCGGGCCTTGTGGTTACCCAGACACTTCCGGAGAGGGTGCGGTTCACCGTCAAGGGCCGCCTCTCCGAGTTGCACAAGGGCCAGGCGGCGACGATCCACGTAACCGCCGACCTGACCAACTGCAAACTCGGCCGCAACCAGGTCCAGTTGACGCTCATGGGTATGCCTGAGCGCCTCGTTCTGGGCGGCATTGACCGACGCACCGCTCAGATCTGGCTGGACAACCTGGACACCCGCAAGGTCCCGGTTCGGCCCATTCTCTCAGGGCGACCGCGCGACGGAATGCGGTTCTCGGAAACGCCTTCTGTTGAGCCGGAGGAAGTGGAGCTCACCGGTCCGGCGCAGACCCTCAGCAAGGCCTGGGGAGCTGTGGCCCGCGTCGACGTCAGCAAGGCGCGTCCCGGCGAGAGGGTTCGCGTTCAGGTCGTCGCGGTGGACGACGAGCGCCAGCCTCTCCCCGCCCTGGCAGCGCGACCGGAGTTCGTCGAGGTCATCCTGCACGAGATGGCCACGCAGTCCCGCCGTGTGCCCGTGCATGTGAGCCTCACTGCGCCACCCAACGGCTACGTTGTGGGTGAAGTACACTGCGATCCGGCGGAGGTGACGGTGCACGGCCCTGCGGCAGCGATCGAGGGCATCACTTCCGTGAGCACCACCCGCCAGGATATCAGTGACCTGCGCGGCAGCCGCTTAGCCCAGGCAAAGCTGACACTGCCATCAGGGGTCACAGTCGAGGGCGACGTGGCCGAGGTGAAGGTGCAGATCACGGTTCGGCCGAAGCCGCAGGGCGTTGGAGGGCAAGCCCCGTCCGAGGCCGAGCCGGGAACTCCGACGACCCCGGAGCCCTCAAAGCCGGGGGGCACTCGTCCCTCGACTGAACCCCCGTCGAACACGGGGGAGCCGCAGGAGCAGGGGACCAAGCCTCCTGCCCATCCCGAGCCGGCGCCGAGTACCAAGCCACAGCCGAAGCCTTCCGAGAAGCCGGCCGATAGAGCTTCCGCTGAGCGCCAGGAGGTGAGTCGCCGCCCGCACCCCGCGGCATTGTGACTTCGCAGTACGCACCGTCTCAGGTTCTCGGAGGGGGCGGTCTTTCCGCCCGACCTGCTGAAGGTGCAGCTTCGCACTACAACTCACAGCACGGGCCCTGCAATGCAGAGGGTCGCCGCCAACAAAGGGGGGTCGTTTGGTGGCAAACACCTCAATCGCCGACGTTCTGGCATTGCTCGGGGGGCCGGGCCTGGAAGACGTCACTTCTGATGCGCGGGGGCGCTTCAGGACGTTTCTGTGCCAGCCTAAGTGGTCTCCCGAGGACTTGCGTGTATGGATCGACGAGTGCATGGAACTCGCCTGCCGGGCGCATTCCGAGTACTACTTCGCGCTCCAAGACCTCATCGTCAGCATCGGCATCCACCTCGGATTCGAGGTGGAGTTTGGCGCATATACAAGCACCGATCCGGGGTGGCCCATTCCTTACGACGGACGCTGGCGCGCGATTACCGGCGAGGACATCGTCGTGGAGGTCAAGAGCTCGCCCTGGCCGCTCGGTTGCACAAACCAGTTGGGCAGCTACATGGAGGAGTACCGCCGCGGTTGCCCTCCGCAGCATCCACAGGTGCTCGGCATCTACGCCATCGGCACCGGGGACTTCTCCGGCCTCATCGACCAGATCAAGGGCAGCGACTACCGAAACCGTCTCAAGGTCATTTCCTTCCACGATCTTCTCCGTCTATACTCCCTGCGCAACACTCTCGCCCGACAGATGCCCATGGAGCGCATCTACCAGGTCCTCCAGGACCTCCTGATGCCCCTGGAGAGCGTCAACGTCGGCAGCCTCGTCGACATCATCCAGGGCGTGGCCGGAGTCTCCTGGCACACTCCCGAAGAGGACGCCCCTGCCGAGCCGACCCGCCACTGGCGGCGCTCTGAGTTGCGGGAGTTCCTCGACGAGTGTCAGCCAAACCAGCTCGCCATGCTCCTGGCCCTGGCCACTTCCCAGGACCAGATGGCGGCGACCGAACTGCTGCGTCGCATGAGGGTTCTGGCGCCGTCGATCCCGGGACTCGATGCACGGCAGGCCTTCTCCGCCAAGACCATCGGCGGTGCACGCAGCGGCCTGTCAAAGCGCGAGCAAATCCTCGACAAGGACAGCGTGATCGAGAGCTTCAACGGTCAGTACTGCCTGCGCGAGGACTACCGGCAGTGGGTGTATGAGTGGCTCAAGTGCCGTGGAATTGTGCCGATCTCGGCCGAGCTCAACCTGGAGCTCGACGGTCTCTTCGCGGAGGCCCAGTGCGCCGGCGCCGCTGGATGAGCGGAACCCGGGGCGCCGTCAGCCACGTACCCTAGACCAAACAGGGGACCCGTGGTGCTGCGCTCTCCCTTGAGAGCCTCTGCAGCACCACAGGTCCCCTGCCCTTCAGCTTTCACCACGATCTACGACGGTGTTACTTCGCCGCCTGCCCAGACCGCACGTAGTCGACCGCAAGCTGGCAGCCCTGCCGGAAGTTCACGCTCGGCTCCCAGCCCAGGACCTCCTTCGCCTTGCGGGCGTCCAGCGCCGTCCGGCGGATCTCACCCTTGCGCTCCTCGGCGTACACAGCGGGCTTCGCGTAGCCCGTCGCGGCCGCGATCGCATCGTAGACTTCCTGATCGGCGGTCTCGACGCCCGTGCCGATGTTGAAGATGTCGTTGTCGCCACGGGTCAGGGCCAGCACGTTCGCCTGCACTACATCGCCCACGTATACGTAGTCTCGCGTCTTGTCGCCCTTGCCGAAGATACGCGGCTGCTCGCCGCGCAGCATCATCCCAGAGAAGATGGCCGTTACCCCGGCCTCACCGTGGGGGTTCTGGCGGGGCCCATAGACGTTGGCGTAGCGCAGCACCGTGTAGCGCAGCCCGTCATTGTAGTTGTACAGCCACAGGTAGTGCTCGACCGTGTGCTTGGAGATCCCATACTGGGAGATCGGGTGGATGCCCGCCGTCTCCGGCGCAGGCATGATATCCGGCTCACCGTAGCACGCGCCGCCGCTGGAGGCGTAGATGACCTTCTCGATACCGTTGCGCAACGCGGCCTCAAGCAGGTAGATGCTCCCCACGATATTGGTTGCCGCATCGAAGGCCGGGTCTTCCACGCCCCTGCGCACATCCATCTGCGCCGCGTGATGGTTCAGGATCTGTGGCCGCTCCGTCGCAAAGACGTCGAGCACGCGGTCCCAGTCGCGGATATCCACTTCATACAGCCGCGCCCGGGGATCGATGTTCTCCCTGCGCCCCGTCGACAGGTTGTCCAGGATCGCGACGTCATGGCCCTCGGCCAGATACCGATCCACGATATTGGAGCCGATGAATCCGGCTCCGCCAGTCACCAGAATCTTCATGACACTAGCTCCTTCAGGGGCGCCCAGTGCGCCCGGCTGCTGCCTCAAGCCTGTCTGAGCCCGTGGTCCTCCGACCTCCTGCGGCCTTCGCAGGCGATGCCTTCCCAACCTTCGGCAAGGTCATCGCCCAGGCTCTCAGCCAGTTTAGGGTAGCACATTACGGGGCATACGACAAAGGGCATTGCGTGGCGGTGACCTTTTCGGGTTGACGAAACCGCGCCCTAGGCGTTAGGATAGACGATGCGGTGGGTCCGGACTCGTGGTCGGAAGCCCCTGAGCCAACGCTTTGGAGGCGTTCACATGAAACATGCCGTGACCTTGATTGCCGTCCTCGTTGCCATGCTGTCCTGCGTTGCCGCCTCTTGCGCCGTCCCCAACGAGATCGTGTTCTGGGGCGACGACCGCGAGAAGCCGCCCGCCGACGTTGAGGGTTTCGCCCCCGGCGTCGCGCCGATCCAGCTCGACGCCAGTCTCTTCTTCCGCATCCACACACCGGCTGCCGGCTACACAATCGCCCAGCGCGAGGCCATTGTCCTGCGCCGCATCGTTGAGGCCATGGCCAGCGGCACCATCGCGCCGGTCTACGTCGACAGCCTTCGTAACCGTCCGACCGTCTACGTTGGCCGCTACCGACTGGTTACGGTCTACCCGGCCGATGTCGCTGCTGCTGGTGCGCCCTCTGCCTACGCGCTCGCCGGCAAGTGGGCTGACGGGGTCCGCAAGGGCCTCCAGGTCACTGCCCCTTCCTGGTGTGTCGGGAACGGTCCTTGCCCAGTGAAGCTTGGCGGCAAGACCCTCTTCAACCTCGCCGGCCCTGCCGATTATCCGACTGTCAGCGCCCGTGCAGGAGCCGTCTACGCGAAGTTGGCTGAGATCCGCACGAACCTGGACCCGGCCCAGGTAGCGATCACGCCCAACGTTGACAGCCTGGTTATCACCTACATGGGCTATGCGGTCGTCACCGTGACACCGGCCGACGCCAAGGCTGCTGGGACTACCCTTCAGGCGCTGGCGAATCAGTGGGTCGCCAACCTTCGGGCTCTGGCCGCCACTCCGGCAACCAACTAGGATCAGCCGCGGCCGCTGCTTCTCTGCTGTGGCCCCGACCGTCTGCTGCCAACGGCCCCTTCTGGGCCTCTCTGGTGCTTTGTCCCGCGCCGACATTCCCCGTGAGTGTCGGCGCGTTCGCCATGCGCAGAGCCGCCGACGGCAGCTTCGCGCAGCGATAACTGCAGGAAACTCGCGATAATGGAAACACTACGTGATCTTGGTGAATTCGGAGTCATCGCGCGCGTCGCGCAGATGGCAGGCGCTCCTCCGGAAGCCGTCTCCCAGGGAATCGGCGACGACTGCGTCGTCCTTGACCTCGGCGGTCCGGAGAAGCTGCTGGCAACCACGGACGCCGCTCTGGAGACCCGCCACTTTGACCTGGCGTGGATGACGCCCTTTGAGGCGGCCCAACGATCCGTCGCGGGGGCCCTCAGTGACATCGCGGCGATGGGCGGCCGGCCCTTCATCTCGCTGTGCACTGCTATGCTTCCACAGTCCGGCGAGGCGCGGGAGGCCCTGGAGTTCCTGCGTGGCGTTGCCGAGACGACCAGACGTTACGGTGCTCCGCTCGTCGGCGGTGACACGATCTCGGGCATCAACCACTACCTGATCGATCTCGTCGTTCTTGGTTGGGCGGAACGGCCCTGGCTGCGTTCGGGAGCCCATCCCGGTGACCGGCTTCTCGTCACCGGGTCTCTCGGCGGGGCCGCGACTGCGGTAAGTCTGGCCCTGAACGAGCCTGCCAGGCTCAAGGAAGCCCGCTTTTCCGAGCTCCGGCGCCGCTTGGTTGACCCCACTCCCCGCCTGGCCGAGGCAGCGGTCCTCGCCCGCACCGGCTTCGTCCATGCTGCCATCGACATCAGCGACGGGCTGTACCAGGACGCGGGACACATCGCTCGCGAAAGTGACGTCCACCTGTCCCTTGAGGCGGCGAGACTCCCGGTCCCCGAGGCTGCGCTGGTCGCGGGTGAGTTGCTTCCTCCTCGTGCCCCCTGGTGGCCGGCCACGAGCGGCGAGGAGTACGAGCTGCTGCTGGCCGTCGACCCCGATTGTGTGGCGCTTCTGACCTCCCTGCTGCAAGAGGGTGGGCTGGCTCCCCTTACGGAGATAGGGACCGTCCGCCAGGGCGAGGGCGTGTCTATCGTGCGGGAAGATGGCAGCGAGGTGGAGATGGAGCGCGGCGGCTGGGACCATTTCCGGCCTCCGACGACCTGAGGCAGCTATTCAGGGGCCGCATCGGGGCCCGGACCTGCCGTCCTCTCCCCCGCCTCAGCCGGGGTTGTCTTGCGTTACTCAATAACTCCTATGGGAGCTCCTACCCGGTAGTTGTTGGATTGCCTTCTCTTGCGGATTCGCAATCATGTCATCACTCGGTCCGACAATCGGAATGGCCATCCTCGGCTACCTGGCGGGTGGAATCCTCGGTAAGCTCTCGATGCGTGCGTTCCGCATGGTCGTCTTCGTCGTGCTTCTGATCTTGGCGCTGGAGCTCATCGGATACCACTTTTCCGGCCTCTACTGGCAGTCCCTCCGCGAGCATGCGGCTGCAGCCGCCAAGTCCGTCCACGCACCGGCCACGCACACCTGGCGGCTGCTGACCATCAATCTCCCCCTCACCGCCGGCGTGCTCCTTGGGCTCGTGCAGTCAATCCGCGGAGCACGCCGCAGGTAGGCCTCCCTTCCCTTCTCTCCCCCTTCTTGCCCTGACACGAAAACGCCGGAACCCCTGGGACATCGGGGCTCCGGCGTTTCATAGCTGGTCCTGGCTCTGGTCTGGTCGACCCAGAACAGCCCGATCGGTTTCTCCCTACTTGAGGGTGATCTCTTTGCCCTTCTCGCCCGACTTGTAGATCGCGTCGAGGATCTTCTGGGTGTCGACGGCCTGCTCGCCGGGGACCGGTGAGGGCTCGCCCTTCTTGAGTGCCTCGACGAACTGTCGGATCTCCTCGGCGTGCTGCGCAATCCCGCGGTAAGGGTTGACCTGCGGCGTGGCGTTCATCAGTGCACCGGCGTCTTCGCGCACGAGTGTTAGCGGATTGCTCTGCATGCCCCCCTTGGTCCCCGCGAGGCATACGTTGTTCGTGCCCTCAGCGATGTTCAGGGCCCAACTGGCCTCGAGCGAAATCGCCGCGCCGTTCTCGAACCGGATGAACCCGGCTGCGAAGTCCTCGGGCACCGTGTAGCGCTTCGGGTCGTGCTTCATGACTGACGGCTTGTCCGAGATCTCTAGCCAGGTGCCCGCCGAGACGGAGACCGGCTTCGGGTGCCCCATCAGGTGCAGGCACAGGTCGAGAACGTGCACGCCGATGTCATAGCACGGGCCACCGGCCGACATGTCCTTGACGATGAAGGCGCCCCACGCAGGCACGCCACGCGGTCGAAGCATGCTCGCCCGAGCCCAGTAGATCTCGCCCAGGTACCCGGCGTCTACCCAGTTTTTCATCAGCAGGGCGGGCTCCGAGAACCGCATGCTCTGCGCGACCATGAACATCTTGCCGGCCTTGTTCCCGGCGTCGGTCATTTCCTCGGCCTGCTTGGCGGAGATCGCGATCGGCTTCTCGACGATGACGTTGCAGCCCGCCTTGAACCCGGCGATCACGGGATCCCGGTGGTAGCAGTTCGGCGTGCAGACGTCGACGATGTCCAGCTCGACCTTCTTGAGCATCTCGTTGTAGTCGGTGAAGACCATATCGTCGGAGATGCCGGCCTTCGCCGCTGCGGCCTTCGCGGTTGCCTCATTGATGTCGGCTACCGCGACGATCTCGGCGTCCGGCAGGGCCATCCAGCCGGGGAAATGGGCGTTCTGCGCGATGCCGCCTGAGCCCACGAAACCGACCCGGAACTTCTTTGCCATAACCGTTTCCTCCCTATTCACGACCTCATCCAACCTTCTCAGGCTGGTTGGGCCCCACTTCCCCACCGCACGCAGGAACTCCTTCTTGTCTCCTAAGGTTCTTCGTCGCACAGATACTCGTCAGACGCATCGAAGGGCGGCACGGTTGCGATGACGGCCTTTAGGCTTCCGATCGCGCGGTGCGCCACGCCGGCCGGGATATAGATCGTCGTGCCCGGGCGCACCTCGTGCAGTGCGCCATCGAGCTCGATCTGCCCCTCGCCCTCTAGTATATGGTACACCTCGGTCGTGACCTGGTGGTAGTGCTTCCTGGCTCCGCCAAGATCGGTCACGTGCAGGCCGAGGATCGCCTCATCTGCCGCCGTAATGATCCTTCGGCTCTCCCCACAAGGACACGGGACCGGCGCTACCTCGCTCACGTGACGCACAATCGAAATCCGTTTCTCCATTTCGGCGCCTCCCTGCTTGCTTTGCTGGTCCTTCGACTTCCTGCCGCGGAGGACCTTCTGTTGGAGCCGCGGTCTTGCCGGTCCCCCGATACTGTAGTACAATCCCTACGGTTGACCCCGACAATGCCCACCCCCTCGGAACTCGACGGTCAGGTCGTTGTGATCGGCGCCGGTCACGCCGGCTGCGAGGCTGCGCTCGCGGCGGCACGGCTGGGGGCTGCGACTGTACTCGTGACTCCCACCCTCGATGCCATCGCCGCCATGCCCTGCAACTGCAGCCTTGGCGGACCGGCAAAGGCCCACCTGGTGCGCGAGATCGACGCCCTCGGCGGCGAGATGGCCCGAAATGCGGATCGGACCTTCACCCACCTGCGCGTTCTGAACACCACGAAGGGCCCTGCTGTCCAGGCGCTCCGCGTTCAGGCCGACAAAGCTCTCTACCGTACGAGCATGAAGTCGGTCTTGGAAAATCAAGCGCATCTGGGCGTTGTTCAGGACACGGCGGTCGATCTCCTCACCGAGGGCGGTCGCATCACGGGCGTTCTCGGACGTTCCGGCATGACCTATGCCGCTCAGGCGGTCGTCATCGCCACGGGGACCTTCCTTCATGGCGAGATACACCTCGGAGAGGTCCGTTACGCCTCGGGCCGTGCAGGTGAGGCGGCAACCACCCACCTGGCGGACAGTCTCGCCCGCTTGGGCTTTGCCTTGCGCCGGTTCAAGACCGGCACTGTGCCCCGGGTGCTTCTCTCCAGTCTGGATCTCTCTGAGACGCGCCTTCACCCGAGCGACGTACGCCCTCTACGCTTTGCGTGGGAGCGCGTAGCCCGTCCGACGCGACCGCTGCTCGCCTGCCACATTACCTCCACAAATGAGCAGACCCATGCGGTTCTCCGTGACAACGCCCACCGCTCAGCGCTCTGGAGCGGCCGAATCGTCGGCACCGGGCCCCGCTACTGCCCCTCGATCGAAGCGAAACTGCTTCGTTTCCCCGACCGGCGCTCTCATCTGGTGTTCCTCGAGCAGGAGGGCTGGGATACGCAGGAGGTGTACGTCCAGGGGCTGTCGAACAGCATGCCCGCCGACGTGCAGCTCGCCATGCTCCATACGATTCCCGGGCTTCGTCGGTGCCGCATGACCCGCCCCGGGTACGCGATCGAGTACGACTGCATCGACGCCCGTGTGTTGGACCGGACCCTTGGCTTTCCCGGACTGCCGGGGCTCTATCTCGCCGGTCAGATCAACGGCTCCTCCGGCTACGAGGAAGCGGCAGCGCAAGGGCTTGTGGCAGGAATCAATGCAGCGGCCTTCGTTCTCGCTCGCGAACCCCTTTGCCTCACCCGCGCAGACGGCTATATCGGCGTGCTCGTTGAGGACCTGACATCCCAGGGGTGTGATGAGCCCTACCGTATGCTCACTTCACGCGCCGAGCACCGTCTACTCTTTGGCCAGGACACCGCCTGGTACCGCCTGGCCCCTCTTTCCGAGCGCATCGGCCTCGTGCCGCAGGACCGCCTTCGCCAATGGCGCGGCAACCACCCCGAGACCGCCGTTCCTGGGCCGTCCCGCCTGCCTGTTGAGCCGCATCTACTCGCCTATTCCCATTCCCGCGAGACCTGTGAGCCGTATCTTGCCCGGGAATCCTCTCGCGCCCGGCGTTTGGATGCAATGCGGGGCCTTCCCATTCCGGAGAACTTCGATTATGCTTCCTTACCTCTCCGCGGAGAGGCGATCGACCGGCTCTTTGCGGCCAAGCCCGACAACATCGCCCAGTTGGCCCTGATTCCCGGCCTAACGCCCGCCGATGTTGCCACCGTCTTCGCCGCGGCCGCCAGACCAGTTCCTTCCGTACCCGCCGACCCGGACCTGAGGGACGCTTCATGAGTGTTTCACGTGAAACAATCGACGCCGGCCTTCCCCTCGACCCCGCAGCGATGTCGCGCCTCCGCGACCTGGCGGCCTGGATTGCCCGGATGGCCTATCCGCTGGGCCTGACCAACTATGGGGACGCCGAAACGGTCCTTCAGGAGGCCATTCTCCCGACTGTGGCCCTCCTTCCGCTGCTTCCGACCCCACTCACGGGTTCCTGGGCCGACCTCGGCCCAGGTTCGGGTGCCATCGGCCTCACTCTCGCACTGCTCGAGCCGGGGATCACGGTCGATCTGCTCGATCGTCGCGAGCGGGTCATCGCCTACCTGGACCTGTCCCTGGCGCATCTGGGCATCTCCAATGCCCGCGCACGCCAGACCGACCTCTCCGTGCGCAAGCCCGTGCCCGGCACTTGGGACGGAGTCGCCTTCCGCGCCTTCGGACCGCCCGCCACGACCCTTGCGTTGGCGGCGTCATTGTCCCGCTCGTGGGTGTCTGCCTGGCACAGCCCGCAGACCGTCGCGTACCAATCGCCACCGGAGCCGCTCACTCTCGTATCGCAGCGCCCGACCACGTCTCCCGGCCTGCTTTGCAGCCTTTTTCGCCGCAAATAGACGCTCTTGCTGTGGATAACCTCGTGGAAACTGTTGGTGATCGTGCCGTAGGAGGCCCAGGAATGGCTGAGTGCATCGCCATCGTCAACCAGAAGGGCGGAGTGGGGAAGACCACGACCGCCGTCAATCTCGCCGCCTGCGCCGCGCTTGAGGGTCAGCGCGTGCTGCTTGTGGACACCGACCCCCAGGGAAACGCGACGAGCGGTCTCGGAATCGACCGCAGCAAGCTAGACCTGTGCGTCTACGACCTGCTCACCGACGACGATCTCCAGGAAGACGCTGCTGAGGCGCTGCGCATGGTCACCCTTGAGACCGCGGTGGACAACCTCTCTCTCATCCCCGCGACCATCGATCTTGCGGCCGCAGACCTCTCTCTCGCCAATGCGATCGCGCGAGACACCCGACTACGGACGATTCTGCGCCCCGCAATGGACCTCTACGATGTGATTCTCGTGGATACCGCCCCGTCCCTCGGAGTTCTGACGATCAATGGGCTCGCAGCGGCCCAGGGGGTTCTCATTCCCATCCAATGCGAGTACTATGCCCTGGAGGGTCTTTCTCAGCTTCTGAAAGTCATCCGGCTTGTCCAGGCCCAGCTCAACCCTGTTCTCAGCGTTCGCGGCGTGGTTCTCACCATGTTCGACGGCCGTGCAAATCTCGCCCTTGACGTTGCCGAGGAGGTCCGCAAGCACTTCGGCGACAAGGTATGCACTCGCGTCGTACCTCGCAACATCCGACTTGCCGAGGCGCCCAGCCACGGACTGCCCGCTGTCGTCTATGACCCGTCCTGCCGCGGTTCGAAAGCATACTGGGACGTTTTCCGGGAGGTATTCCCCTATGCGTAGGCGTACACTTGGCCGAGGCCTCAGTGAACTTATCTCCGGCGACACCACCACGCCGACCCGGTCGGTGCTGGAAGTGCCCGTCAATCGCCTCTCGCCTAATCCGATGCAGCCACGTCTCGAGATCGACGGCGAACGCCTGGAGGAGCTCACCCTCTCCATCGAGTCCCACGGCGTCCTTCAGCCGATCACCGTTCGGCGCGTCGGCGAGGACTACGAGATCATCGCCGGCGAACGCCGCTGGCGGGCAGCCCAGCGCGCGGGCCTGCAGTCGGTCCCGTGTCTGGTTCAAGACGTCACGGACGAGGAATCGCTGCAGCTCGCGCTCATCGAGAACCTGCAGCGCGAGGACCTCAATGCTGTGGAAGCCGCCCGCGGGTACCGCCGCCTCCAGTCCGACTACCATGTCACGCAGGAACAGCTAGCAAGCATGATTGGCAAGAGTCGCTCGGCCATCGCCAACACTCTCCGCTTGCTCGAGTTGCCGGCCGCAGTTCAGGTGGCAATCCAGTCCGGGCTCATCACGGAGGGGCATGGTAGGGCCCTGCTGGCCCTTGGGGCAGATCCCGAAAGGCTTCTCGCGCTCTTCCAGCTCGTGGCCGAGGGCAACATGACCGTTCGCGAGACCGAACAAGCCGTCCGTGACCTCCAGGAGGCCAAGCCGGACACGGCCCCGAAGCCTGAACGCCCGGGCCCCGTCCGCGTCGACCCGAACCTCAAGGACGTCCAGGACCGGATCCAAGGCGCGCTCGCCACCAAGGTCAACGTCAAGCCAAACGCGCGTGGTGGGGGGAGAATCGAGGTCTTCTACTCCAACAACGAGGAATTCGACCGCCTACTGGAGCTCTTCCTGCTCATTTCCTGAGGCCGCACGACCCGCCACAACCTGCCACTCCGCCTCTCCGAGCACCTGCACATCGCTTCCGTAGGACACTGTCACCTTGTACTTGGCCGGGGGCAGTGCTTGGCCCTTGCCGGGCGCGAGCCAAGCGGTCCCACTACCCTCCGCTGCCTTCACGGGAACGCTGCACCGTGCGGCGGCTAGTTCGTGGCCTTCGCAGTACCAGCGCACCGTGAAGGCCGCGCCCACGTCCGCGCCCTGGAAATTGAACACCGCCCACACCTTCTCGGTGCCCTCGAAGTCCGCCCCAGGGCTCACTGCCTTGCCCTGTGCGTCCGTGCCCCGTGCCGTCTGCAGCCTCGTGATCCTCGTCTCGATGGTCGGCGGCTGCTCCTGGGCCAGTATCTCCTGCGCCTTCGCCGCTGTCGTGAAGGAGCCGCGTGCCACGCGTTGTCCGGAACGCGTCACCTCGACCTCGCCCACACCCGGCCCAAAGGTCTTGCCCCCGGCGGCCCGCAACTCAACGTGGGCCACGATTCCCAGTGCCGGCAGGCGACCCAACCCCACGGGCATCTCGCCCATCGGTCTCGCCTGCCACCACCACTCGGCTCGCAGGGCTCCCTGATCGCCCTTCGGCAATAGGGCGTACCCGTGCACCTCGGCCGCTTCCGCCGGGAGGAGCGGCGCGCCGCAGGCGGCAAGCGCGGCTTGCGGCCCAAAGACCATCACGCCGGGCGACAGCGCCGGACTCACCGGCGTCCCAGTCCCAGCACTGGTGGCTGGCCGCGCAACCCCGGCAGACGGTCTTACTCCGGGCTGCGAGGGGAGCACGTGCCCCGCCAGGACTCCAACCAAGACTCCAACCGACACCAGGATCGCCCAACCCCAGGCCTTGAGCGTGAACCCGGGCGGGGGAGAGGCGCTCGTTCTTGCTTCGCCGCTATGCGCCGTCATCGCCCCGCAACCTCCACGAGGTCTGCTGCGCTGCCGCGCTGGAACCCGGCCTGCGCCCCAAGCTCATCGCCGCTGATGCGAGCCTCGGCACTCCAGACGCCCTGCGCGTGACGGCCGGTCATGCGTCCGCCCGGTACCGGCACCCGAACGCTCACACCCGAGCCGGGCAGCAGGTCTGCGCTTGCGAGCCCAGTGGGGGAGAGCAGGCCCCCGTGCTGGTCCCACGTCGCGCCAGAGGGCTCCCGCAGCGTCAGACGCAGCTCGCCCGGCGGACGTACCGCCTTCGTTCCCGAGTTCGTAACCACCAGCTCTAGCTGCACAGTCTCCTCTTGCGAAATCCGCCTACGGTCCGCAGACAGGTACAAGGATAACCGCCCCTCTTCCGACAAATCGCGTACCTCAAGAGGTTTAACCCTCGGCAGCCCGCCTTCGTCCATGCCAACCCTTCCAGTCACCCGCAGCGCCCGCCCCAAGGCCGAAATCGGTGCCGGCACCGGCACCGTTTCGGCGTATTCTTGGGTACTGCAAGAGATAGACCCGTCCGATCCCAGCACAAACCCATCCTCCAACTGCTCAGGCGTGGTCGCAGTGGGGCAGAGGTGTGCAGCGGATCGTCCCAGATTGCGGCCATCAAGCTGCACCATCTTGTCCCGCCATCGTAAGGGTGCCGCCAGGATCTCGCGGCAGGTCGTCTTCACTGGCCCCGGCCCGAGCCAGGGCAGCCGCAGGTCCAGGGTCCGAAGGGCCGGCTGCCACACGCACAGGCCCCCACAAAGCTGGGCCAGTCGCCGTGCCGGCGCGTAGGCAGTGCCTGCATGCATAGCACAAAAGCTACCTCCCTCAGGAGGTAGCTTTCTGACAATCTCAAATTGATAGGTCTTGCGGCCGGCGTGCAGCACCACGAAGGCCTTTGTGCCGCTCTTGCGCTGTTCCACGCTCGCACCGGCGCGCTCACAGACGGTCCGCAGGGGCACGCAGACACTCCCCTGCAGCAGTCCCGCGGGGCTCGGGAGGTCTACCTGGACCCCGTTCAGCAGCAGCACAACGGCTACCAGCCCGCTCATCGCGCCCTTCCTACGCAGGCGGGATGATCTCGGACACGCCGCCCATGTACGGCCGCAGGACCTCCGGCACTACCACCGAACCGTTGGCCTCCTGGTAGTTCTCCAGGACGGCGGCCAGGGTGCGTCCGGCGGCCAACCCGGACCCGTTCATCGTGTGCACGTACTCCGGCCGCGCGTTTGCCTCCGAGCGATACCGCGTGTTGCAGCGCCGTGCCTGGAAATCGCCGTACTGGCTGCACGAGGAGATCTCCAGCCACGTGTTCATGCCCGGCATCCACACCTCCAGGTCGAAAGTCTGGCGTGACCCGAAGCCCATGTCACCGGTGCACAGCGCGATCCGACGGTAGGGCAGGTCCAGCATCTCCAGCATGGTCTCCGCGTTCCGCGTCAGCTTCTCCAGTTCCTCGTCAGCCTGCTCGGGCTTCACGAACTTCATCAGTTCGACCTTATGGAACTGGTGCTGCCGCACAATGCCTCGGGTCTCGCGACCTGCCGACCCGGCTTCGCTGCGGAAGCACGGCGTGTAAGCGGTGTAGCACAGCGGCAGGAGGTCGCCCTCGATGATCTCGCCCTGGTGCAGGTTGGTCAGCGGTACCTCGGCCGTCGGGACCAGATAGTACCCCTCACGGGTCTTAAACAGGTCCTCCTCGAACTTCGGCAGGTTCCCGGTGCCAATCAGCGCGGTCTCGCTGGCCAGGAAGGGCGGGAATACCTCCGTATACCCATGCTTGCGCGTGTGCGTGTCCAGGAAGAAGTTCAGGAGCGACCGTTCGAGCCGGGCACCGAGCCCCAGGTCACAGACGAAGCGGGCGCCGGCAATGCGGGCGGCTCGCTCGAAGCTGAGAATGCCCAGTCGCTCGCCGACCTCCCAGTGACCCTTGGCCTCGAAGTCAAACTGCCTCGGGGTGCCCCAGGACTTGACCGGCACGTTCGCCGACTCGTCCGGACCAACCGGCACTTCCGGCTTCGGCACGTTCGGCACCTCAAGCATGAGGCGGTCGAACTGCTCCTCGACTTCGCCCAACTCCTGCTCCATGGCCGAGATCTTGCCCGAGAGTTCCGCTACCTTGGTCTTCAGCGGCTCAGGATCGCCACCGGAGCCGATCACCTTCCCGATCTGTCTAGAGAGGTCGTTCTTCTCCGCACGCAAGCCCTCCACGGCCAGCAGCTCGCGCCGTCGGGATTCGAGCCCAATGAGGCGGTCGAGGTCGAAGTCAGACCTTCGATCAGCCAGGGCTTTCCGTACGGTTTCCGGTTCCTCTCGAATCAGTCGTCGGTCCAGCATGGAAGGCGCACATCCTTTACAGGGGGCCGCTGCCTCAGCGACCTTGGAATGCGACGAACAAGAACACCAAGTATAGCGGCAGCCCCAGCATCAGCACCACGGGGCTCAGTCGCCGCGACACACGCAGGTTCATGTACACAATCAGCCCGGAGACCAGGGCGATCACGGCTGACGCCAGGGCCGGGACATTCAGCGCCCAGGGCGTCAGGGCGATGCCGATCCCCGCGGGGATGCAGCTCTGGAAAACCATCGCACCGGTGATGTTCCCTAGTGCCAGGGTGTCCTTGCCCTGGCGCACCCAGAGGATGCTGTTGAACTTCTCCGGCAACTCCGTGGCGATCGGGGTCACGATCAGCGACAGTACCAGCGGCGAGATCGATACCGCCTTCGCTACGTGCTCCAGGTTCTGGACGAACAGATGCGCCCCGAGGATGATCGCCACGAGTGCGATGAACACCTGTGAGAGGATGAAGCGCAGACGCGGATTGCCCTCGGTTCCAGACTGCAGGTACAGGGCGCGTAGCTCTTCCTCGCCCTGATCTTCCTCGCGCCGCAGGTGCCGCCAGACGTAGTAGGCGTAGGCACCAAGCAGGAACACGACCACAACGCCGCGCAGCAGGGACTCGAGGTAGGGGAGAGTCGCCGAATAGGGCGCCAGCAAGGGCAGCACCAGCGACGTCCCGACCGCCACCGTGTACACGCAAAGAAAGTACACGAGATCCTGCGACAGCGTGCTCTCGTCCACGCTTATTGCGGTGCCGCTGGAGCGCCGCTTGGCGAAGAGCACCACCGAGAGCCCCGTCACGAAGGCCGCCAGTGTGGCCAGCATGAAGGGGGCGCCCAGAATCGCCCCGATCCCGATATCCTCAGCCGCGTCACCACCCACCAGGAGAATGGCTACGACGGGCACCAGCGTCTCAGGCAAGGCCGTTCCTACTGCCGCCAGAACGCTGCCAACCACGCCCTGCGACAGGTGGAGTTTGCTGCCGAACCACTCAATGCCATTGGTGAATAGCTCGCAGCCCGCCAGGATGATGACCAGCGCGCCGAGAGCCTTGAGGAGCGGCAATGCGATTTCCATACTTGGGGTCTAGGTTCTCCGATGGTCGCCGCCTTGTCAAGAGCCGAGCCCGTCACCGCCCCTGGCCTGCCCGCTCCTCGGCGCAATCAGCGGCGTATGCTCCCGACCTTCGACGCTCTCTAGCCCTTCATCACAGCTACGGGTCGCAGACGAGCCACCTTGCGCGAGATCCCGGCCTGCACGCAGGTCTCGACTACGGCGTCCACATCCTTGTACGCCTCCGGGGCTTCCTCTGCAAGGGTCTTCTTACCGGCAGAGCGCACCAGGATGCCCTTCGCCTCCAGTTTCCGAGCGACCTCTGCGCCCTGCTGCAGCTTCAAGGCCGCATGACGGCTCAGATGCCGTCCTGCACCGTGGCAGGTGCTGCCCCAGGTCTGGCGCATGGCCTCTTCTGTCCCCAGGAGCAACCACGAAGCCGTGCCCATGTCGCCGGGGACGATCACCGGCTGACCGAGCTTCCGGTACTTGTCCGGCAGCTCAGGACGGCCCGGGCCGAAGGCGCGAGTAGCACCCTTCCGATGCACGCACAGCCGCTTTTGCGAACCCTTCACCTCGTGGGTCTCGTACTTGGCGATGTTGTGGGCGACGTCCCACACCAGGTCCATGCCCAGCTTGCTGGTGCCCATCTTCAGGACCCGCTCGAAGTCCTCACGCACCCGGTGCATGATGGCCTGGCGGTTCGCCCAGGCGTAGTTCGCAGCGGCTGCCATACCTGCAAAGTACCGCTTGCCCTCGGGTGAGTCCACGGGAACGCAGGCAAGCTGGCGGTCGGGAAGTTCGATCCCGTAGCGCCGCACCGCCTGCTGCATGACCTCGATGGCGTCGTCGCAGACCTGGTGCCCGAGACCCCGCGAGCCGCAATGGATCATCACCGCGAGCTGGCCCACCTCATCCAGGCCCAGTTGCTGCGCCGCTGCCTCGTCATAGATGGCATCGACCACCTGGAACTCCAGGAAGTGGTTGCCGCCGCCGAGGGTCGCCAGTTGCGGACGACCGCGCTTCCGAGCCCGGTCACTGATGGCGCCGGCATCCGCACCCTCCAGACATCCACGCTCCTCGGTCGCCTCGAGGTCCTCGATGGTTCCGTAACCTTGTTTCACAACCCAGGCGGCGCCCTGCTCAAGGACCTGATTCAGCTCGTGGTCGTTGAGCGGCAGGCCGCCCGATTCGCCCACACCAGAGGGAACGTCGCGGAAGACCTCGTTGAGAAGGTCCTGCAGCTTCGGCTTGACCTGCTCATAGAGCAGACTCGTGCGCACCAACCTCACGCCGCAGTTGATATCGTAGCCAACGCCGCCGGGGGAGATGACGCCCTCGTGCATGTCGAAGGCAGCCACTCCGCCGATCGGGAATCCGTACCCGTAATGGCAGTCCGGCATGGCCATCGCCGGCCCGACGATCCCCGGCATACAGGCTACGTTCGCCGTCTGCCACAGGGCCGGGTCATGGCGCAGGTCCTTGAATAGCTGCTCGTCGGCATACACAATCGCATCGGTGCGCATGCCGCGGTGTTCGTCTTTGGGCAGCCGCCAGCGACAACCGTCCAGTTGCTCGATCTTGCCCTCGTACACCTCGCCTGCCATGGTACACCTCCTCCGCTCTCCGCCACCTACTGCCGACGTTGCCAGGGCTTGTCCGACCAGGGCTCCTCCAGCACATCGGTGCTTCCCTGCTGCGGAATCCGCCCGGGATCACAGCTCTTGCACATCCGTCGCGGCGGCAGCACCAGGGCTCCGCAGGACGCACAGGGCCGGTAACCGTGCGCTCGCTTCCAGCTCTCGCGCTTCGCCATCTTCACCAGCAAGGACTCCGCGACCCGGCGCAGGTTCTCGTCGTCGATGTCGCCGGCAGCGCGGCGAATCCAGTCCAAATCTGCTGCCGGTAGGTCAATGCGCTCCCATTCACTCCGTGGCGGCCCTTCGGCCTCGCGGGTCTGCATCAGCGCCGAGAGGTCGTCGCGCCTGCGAATTCCGCCGCTACTGGCCCGGATCTCCTTGACTGCCTTCGGCCCGAGGCGCTCGTTGAGGGCCTCGATGATCTTCGGTGCGTCAAGCTGCAACTGCTGGGCTCGCGCCGCCGAATCGCACCGGACCGTCACCACGCCGTGCTCCGCCCGCAGGACCTGCGAGTGCTGCGCATACCACTCACCGACGACCTCAGCCCACAGCAATGGCACCTGGCTGTCGCGGCTGGCACGCTGCAGGTGATGGCCTTTGAAATACCTGTCGATTGCCTCGGACAGCCCGCTAAAGCGGCCGTCTCTGCGGATGCTCACTGCGTCTCACCACGCTCTCGCACCTGTCCCTCGCCGACCTCGAACACGCGCGCCCTACTCGCATACTCCTCCAGCAGCCGGTCCCAGCTCGCCGTGCTGACAATAACCTGCTCCACGCTCTCGGTGAGTTCCAACACCTTCCGCGCTCGGTCCTCATCAAGCTCCGACAGGCAGTCGTCCAGCAGGATCACCGGGCATTCCCTTCGCCACTGCTGCATCACCGCTGCCTGGGCAAGGGTCAGGCTCAGCGCCGCCGTACGCTGTTGCCCCTGAGACCCGAACTGGCGCAGGCTCCTGCTCGCCAGCAAGAGCTCCACTTCGTCCCGATGCGGACCGCGCTGCGTACGCCCCAGCACTACATCGCGCTCCAGGCTCTCCGTCAGCATCTCTCGCAGGAGCACTCGCCGGCTGTCCACGTCGACGGCTTCGGCCAGATCTCCATGATACACCGTCTCGACGCTTTCCTTGCCACCCGATAGCTCAAGCTGCGTGCGATTTACATGCGGCGCGAGGGCCTGTACGAACTCCGACCGGGCTGTCGCGATCCGCGATCCGCTTTCCGCTAGCTGCGCATCCCATCCAGGTAGTAGCTCCGGACCGGCCAGGCCCTGCCGGATCAGCCGCAGGCACTCATTCCGCTGTCGCAAGGCCCGCCGGTACCGCATCAGATCGGACAGGTACATCGGCCGCGCCTGGGCGATTCCAGCATTCAGGAAGTGGCGCCGCAGACTCGGCCCGCCCTTGACCAGTGCGAGATCGTCCGGGCCAAAGATCACCACAGCCGCCTGGCCAATGATCTCTGCGGGACGTCGCTTCGGAACCGCATTGACTTCGATCGTCTTGCGCGGACTTCGGCTTCCGTTCTCGCCCTTTGCCGTGCGCCATAGGGTAACGCGAAGCGACGTATCTCGGCGTTCCTCACTGCGGAAGACGCCCTCTACTCGCGACCATCCCTGGTCCCACTGGATCAGATCGCGGTCCACCGAGGTCCGGTGCGACTTCGTCACCGCCAGTAGGTAGATGGCCTCCAGCAGGCTGGTCTTGCCACTGGCGTTCGATCCCACGAAAACAGTGAGCCCGGGCCCCAGCTCAATATCCGCTCGTGCGTAGCAGCGAAATTGCTCCAGGCCCAGGCTCTTCAGATACACCGGCGTCCAGCTCTCTTACATGATCTGCATGGGCATCAGCACATACAGGTAGCTCTCGTCACCCTCTGCCCGCACCATTCCGGGGTTCAGCGGACCGGAAAGCTCCAGGCAAATGTTCTCCGTGTTGACGGCTTCCAGCACATCAAGCAGATAGCGAGCGTTGAAGGCAATCTCCGTCGGCTCGCCCTCCAGCGTCGCAGGAACCGTCTCCAGAACCTTGCCCACGTCCGAGCTTTCGGCGGTGATCTCGAGGGCCCCCGCCGTCGGTCGCAGGACAGTCCGATTCGCGTCCTCGCGCGCCACGATCAGCGCACGCTTTAGAGCCGGTTCCAGCGCCTTCCGGTTCACGATCACACGGCGCTCGAAGGACTCGGGGATGACCTTCTGGAAGTTCGGGAACTGGCCCTCAATCAGCCGTGCCGCAAGCTTCGTTCCGCCGACTTCGAACTCAACCTGGTTATCCGCCACAGCGACCACAACCGGCTCTTCGGAATCGGCTGACAGCACGCGAAGCACTTCGCCAAGGGTCCTCCCGGAGACGATTGCCGCCCACTTCTTCTCGGTGCCGATCTCGATCTGGGCACTCCGCAGGGCCAGCCGGTAAGTGTCCGTCGCAACGACCTGCAGCCCGGTAGGGCTGAACTCCATCAGCGCGCCGGTCAGGATCGGCCGCGTCTCGTCTCGCGAGGTCGCGAAGGCTGTCTGCCGCACAATCCCGTGCAGCACGGCCTGCGGAAGGCTCACTCGCAGGGCCTCGCCAATCGGCGGGAACCTCTGGAAATCGTAGGCTGCCAGCCCGCGAATGACTTCATGCGACCCGCCGCAGGTCACTGTCAGGGCCTGGTTCTCGTCGGCCACCAGCGTGACTTCCTGATCCGGCAGATTGCCCACCAGTTCAGCCAGCACGCGGGCAGGTGCCGTCACTGCCCCCTCCTCGATCACCTGAACCTCGATCTTCGCCTCGATGCTCAGATACTCCAAGTCTGTGGCGGCCAGGCGCAGATAGCCGTCTTTGCTCTCCAGGTACACGTTTTGCTGAACCGGCTGCGTGCTGCGACCTGTGACCCCGCGGGAGACTGTCTGCACCGCTGCCTGCAGTTCACTACGGGGACATATCACGTTGAGCATTGAGGCGGCCCTCCCTTAGACGAACGGCAACTGAAGACCAAGGAAAAAAGGCTCGTAACTCACTCTCCAGCTCTACAGGCTTTTGGCCGAGATTCCCTTTCGAGGGTTGCCGGGTTGAGTCGAGCCGGTTACTGATAGCGAGTTATGCCCGCTCTAGAAAGACTGGATTAGTATATTCAAATCGTAGAAGTAGTAGTAGTGCCGTGGAAACCGTGGAAAACCACTTGCAGCCCCTGGAGCGTCGCACTTTTCCCTCGGGATGGTTCGGTGGAAAGCGAGTCCCGGTTATCCACAACTCCCACAGACCACCTAGTTTCGCACACCCATGCGCAGCTCGTCAACAGGCTTTCAAAGGGGTTCGTGGAAACCTCCGCCGATACCTCCTCCGGCCTTCTACTCCCCCCGTAGAGCGGCTCGCAGATCATTGATGAGCCACAGAACTTCTTCGTCGCTGCTAAGCATCTCGCTGACCTTGTTGTAGGCGTGCAAGACAGTCGAATGATCGCGGCCGCCGAAGTAGTTCCCGATCTCTGCCAGGGACTTGTCGGTGAGCTCGCGGGACAGGTAGATGGCCACCTGGCGCGGCCACACGATTTCCCTGTTGCGTTTCGGGCCGATGATATCGGGCTGCGAGACCTTCAGCGCGTCCGAAACACGCTCGGTGATCTGGTCCAGAGTCACATGCCGACCCGCCGACACAGTGGAATAGTCGGCAATGATCTCCTCAACTGTAGCCAGATTGAGCGTCGTCTGGTACAGCGACTTGTAGGCACAGACCTTCAGCAGCGCGCCTTCGAGTACCCGAATGTTGGACTCTATCTTCTGCGCCACATACTCCAGAATCTCGCGCGGGATCTCGACTTGCTCGGCGGCGGCCTTCTTCTCGAGGATGGCGACGCGGGTCTCGACGTCCGGTGCCCGCAAGTCGGCGACGATACCCATCTCCAGCCGACTCCGCAGGCGGTCGTTCATGATCTTGAGCTGCCTGGGCGGAGCGTCACTGGCGAGGACGACCTGCTTGTTCGTCTCACACAACGTGTTGAAGGTGTGGAAGAACTCCTCTTCCGACGCCGGCCCCTCAATTGCAGCGATAAACTGGATGTCGTCGACCAGCCACACGTCAACGTAGCGATGCTGTCGGCGGAATTCCTCCGTGCGACCCTCGCGAATGGCGGTGATGACCTGGTTAACGAAACTCTCGGCGGAGAGGTAGACGACCTGCGAGGACGGCCGCTCACGCTTGACGTAAGCTCCGATGGCCTGCATCAGGTGAGTCTTGCCCAGTCCGACCTTGCTGTGGATGAAGAGCGGAGAGTAGCTGCGGCCTGGTGACTTGGCTACCTGAAGCGCGGCAGCATGCGCGAAGCGGTTGCAGTCAGCCACGACGAAGTTGTCGAAGGTGTACCGCGGATTCAGCGGCGTGCCGCCGAAGAGCGGCTCGGGTGAGTCATGCCCCTTCGTACCTGCGTTCACAGTTGCGGGAGGTGGTGTAGGGGGTTGTGGCGCCCCGCGAACCTCCAGACGAACTGCCACCGGTCGCTGCGCGATCTCGGCCAGGCAGTCGCCAATAGCGTCGCCATGTCGCTGCTCGAGCCACTCCTTGGCAAACTGCGTCGGCACCCCCAAGACGAAGGTGCTCCCGTCGTAGCCCAGGGCGACCGTGTTGCGCAGGAAGCTGTCATAGGTCGCGCTTCCTACCCGCTCGGCAAGCAGCGGCAAGGCCGTGCTCCACAACTCACGGGTTTCCTGTGTATCCTTGCTGGGCATCCCCGATGTCCTCCTAACGGCATTCTAAAGCGGGGAGTGCCGCGGCCCTCAGGCCACAAAGGCTCGGCACGGGACACGCGTCGCGAGGGTGATGGACGTGCAGACCCTTGCCCCAAGGTCCGCACGACGGTAGCTGCGAAGGCTCCGGCGTCCAGGTCGGAACAGTCGCGACGAGACCCTCTCAGGGGCCCCTCCCCTAAACTGCACCCATCGTGGATAAGACCTGATGGGTCAAACCAGAAGCCTGTTCCCCAGCGTCCGAGCAACGGCAAAGCTATGCGAGCCCCCTGCTCCCCGGTGCGACGGTTCGCTGAGCGGACAGATACCACTAACGGCCCCAAAAAAAAGCAAAACGAGACAACGAACGAAGAACCTACCTGCGTGGCAGAGGAACGAGAACGGCACCGTGTGTTGCGGCCAATTCCCCGGGCAGGACACGATTCCTTCCTTGTCCTCCTGCCCTCGTCCCCCTTTTTTTCCAGCCCGAGGAAGCCCTCAAGGTGGGGGCATGACTATAGCACACGGCACCGCTCCTGACAAGGGCACCCCCTCCTCGCCGGAAGGACTGTACTCCCCCTCCGGAGAATCTCTTCCGTACTCCGGAAAGGGGCGAAACGCCCGTGCATGAGCCCAAAGACCTACGTGATCTGCCCTCCATCACAGCTCTCCTCAACCACCCCGAAACGGCGTCGCTCGTACTCCGCTTCGGCCCTCAGGCCGTCACCGAAGCCTTCCGTGAGGCCGTAGAGACCTGGCGTCAGCGACTCACCGAAGGGGCGATGCCGCCTGCCCCCTTGCTCGAAGCGGTGTGGCAGGAGGCCGAGGCAGTCCTTCGCCGCACAGCTCGCACCGGCCTTCGCCCGGTCATCAATGCCACCGGGGTGATCGTCCACACCAACCTCGGTCGCTCGGTCCTGGCGGAAGCCGCCGCGAAGGCCGTCTACGACATCGCCCGCTCCTACAACAACCTCGAGGCCGACCTCGAAACGGGCACCCGAAGCTCCCGTCACGCTCACATCGCGGACCGGCTGCGTCGCGTGATCGGTGCTGAGGCCGGCGCTGTCTTCAACAACAACGCGGCAGCCGTCATGCTGGCCCTGGCGACCGTCGCGAAGGGTCGCGAGGTGATCGTCTCTCGCGGGCAGCTCGTCGAGATCGGCGGGTCCTTCCGGGTCCCAGAAGTCATCGAGCAGAGCGGCTGCATCCTCCGTGAGGTCGGAGCCACCAACCGGACCCATCTGCGCGATTACGAGCGGGCCCTGGGGGAGAACTCGGCGGCCCTCCTGCGGGCTCATCAGAGCAACTACCGCATCATCGGCTTCACCACGGAGCCGAGTCTGAAGGAGCTGGCCGACCTGGCCCATGCCCACGGTCTGCCGCTCATCGACGACCTGGGCAGTGGTGCCTTGGTGGACCTGGCCGCCCTCGGAGTAGGGGAGGAGCCGACGGTCGCTGAGAGTCTGGCTGCCGGAGCCGATATCGTCACCTTCTCCGGCGACAAACTCCTCGGCGGACCTCAGTGCGGAATCGCCGTCGGACGTCCCGACCTCATCGAGGCCATGAAGAAGCACCCGCTGGCTCGCGCTGTGCGCTGCGGCAAGCTCACCATCGCCGCACTCTCGGCGACCCTCGACCTGATCGCCGACCCACCACGGGCCCTGCGCGAGATCCCCACCTTGCGCGCCGCCACGGAGCCGATCGAGGAAGTCGCTGCCCGCGCCGAGCAGTTGGCAGGGCTACTGCGCGAGTCCTTGCCGGCGGGAGTGCAAATCGCCGTCGTGCGGGATACCTCGGCTCGTGTCGGTGGTGGATCGCTGCCGGAGCAGGAGCTGGAGACCGCCTCCGTGTACCTGACCCCTTCCGACGGCCCCTCGCCGAACGAGTTGGCCCGTCGCCTGCGTCTGGGCGAGCCCTCGGTGTACCCCAGGGTCCACACCGACGCCTTGATCCTGGACGCGCGAACGGTTTTCAACAGCCAGGTGGAAGACTTGGCAGGGGCAGTGATCCGGGCGCTGACGGAGGCCGGGGAGTAGAGGCATGCCGGTCTGGAGTGGTATAATCGGGGAGAACCATATATATAGCTGGCTAGCAAGGAGCACCGAAAGCTAGACTCCGCACCTCAAAGCTAGACAGGGTTGCAGGCTGAATATGCTTTACATGCGTTACATGCCCTGTTCCGGCTGCGCTGAGTAAGTTTTCGACAGTGTGCACAGGTTTATCCACAGGAGCCTAGACCGTTCTGGTCGGTTTCCTACCTCCTAAGGAGGGCAGTGCTCGGTTCCCTCATGCCTGAAACCGCACGTGTGATGCTGCTACGCAGATTCGGCAGCCCCCTTGAGGAGGCTGCAATCCCCGTGCCGGAGCTTGCGCCCCGTGCTATCCTCGCCCGCATTGCTGCCGCCGGGATCTGCGGCTCCGACCTTGATATCATCAACGCCGACGACCCGCGGGTACCTGCCGATCGTCTCCCCATGATCCCCGGCCACGAGGGCATCGGGTTCGTGGAAGCCCTCGAGGGCGAGCGCCGCGACCTGCTGGGCAAGCCTGTCAAGCCTGGCGATCTGATCGTGTGGAACCGCGGCATCATGTGCGGCCACTGCTACCAGTGCGCCGTGAAGCGTCGCCCCTCCCTGTGCGTGAACCGCGAGGTCTACGGAATCACGCTTCCTGCACGCGCTCCTACATGGCTTAACGGCTGCTATGCGGAGTATCTTTACATCAGACCGGAAAGTGAAGTGCTGATTCTGCCGCCGGAGACCGATCCGGCCTCCATCGTGGCCGCCACCTGCAGCGGCGGAACGGCCGCTCATGCCGCCGAGTTGGCCCAGATCTCCCTCGGCGACCAGGTCCTCGTGATCGGCCCCGGTCCGCTCGGGCTGTTTTGCGCTGCCTTTGCTCTGGCTCGCGGCGCCGCCGAGGTCTGGGTCGCCGGTACACAGCGCAGTCGCAGCCGACTGGAGATCGCCGAGGCCATGGGCTGTCGCGTGCTCTTCACCGACGACCTGCCGGGCACTGCCGACCGGCCCTTTGATGTGGTTCTCGATGCCGCCGGGACGCCCCGCAGCATCCAGCAGTCGCTCGCAGCCGTCGGTATGGGCGGAACAGTGGCGCTGGCCGGTCTTGCGGCACCCATGGAGCCGCTGCCCATCGACCTGTACGAGTCCATCTCCCGGCGCGGTGTCCGCCTGGCCGGCGTCTGGGTCTCAGACTGCAGCCACGTCTTCCAGGCCGTGTC
>JBDKVB010000032.1 GCA_039679385.1 Armatimonadia bacterium
ACAACGTGCGGATCGGCGGGGAGCTGATTGTTCCGATCGCCATGGAAGAGGGTCTTCGGTTTGCGATCCGCGAAGGCGGGCATACCGTGGGCGCCGGCGTCGTCACCAAGATCCTTGAGTAGTAGCGCTGCGCCCTTCGGGGCGTGGCGGAGCCGGGAACAGGCAGGCCAGTACGTACAGACCGCGGGCACTTACCGCAGGGCGACACTACGCAAAGGTGAGCTTCTCCAATGGCGAAGACCACGAGCATTCGGATCAAGCTGAAGGCGTTTGACCATGAAGTTCTGGACAGGTCCTGTCAGAAGATCGTGGAGACGGCGGAACGGACTGGCGCAAGGATTGCCGGACCGGTACCACTTCCGACGGAGAAGCACGTTCACTGCGTTGTGAAGCCCACGGCCTTGGGGCGCAGTTCGCGAACCATGGAGCACTTCGAGACGCGGGTGCACAAGAGGCTCATTGAGATACTGGATTCGACGCAGCGGACCGTCGATGCGTTGATGAAGGTAGACCTTCCCGCCGGTGTCGATGTGGCGATCAAGACGACGGCCGGCTAGAGGTCCAGCCTCGGACGCAAACAACAGCTATCTTCGCCAAAGAGCTACGCGAGTGGTGACAAGCGATGGCAAAGGTCATATTGGGCAAGAAAATCGGGATGACTCGCATCTTCGACGATGAGGGCAAGGAGGTCGCCGTCACGGTCATCCAGGCCGGCCCGTGCGTTGTAGTTCAGCGCAAGACAGTGGGCAGTGACGGATATGAGGCCATCCAGCTGGGTTTCGAGGAGAAGAAGCGGAGCCGGACGAATAGCCCCATGACAGGGCACTTCGAGAGCCGGAACATCTCCCCGAAGCGGTACCTGAGGGAGTTCCGGGTGGGCGGCGACGAGGCGTACGAGGTTGGGAGCGAAGTGACCGTGGACGGGTTCGAGGTCGGCCAGATGATTGAGATTGTGGGGACCTCGAAGGGCAAGGGATTCGCGGGCGGCATCAAGCGATACCACTTTGTGGGTGGTCCGGCGAGTCACGGTTCGAAGGTACACCGCAGCCCTATGTCAGGCGGTGCGACGGATGCGGCTCGGGTCTTCAAGGGGACTCGCAAGCCGGGGCACATGGGCGACGCACGGGTGACGCAGAAGGGCCTGACGGTGGTGGACGTAGACCCGTCGAGGAATCTGTTGGTTGTCAAGGGAGCCGTTCCGGGCGGAGCTAACGGCCTGCTGGAGATCCGCGGGCGGAAGTAGTAACGAAGGGATGAAGCGTCATGCCGCAGATGGCAGTTTACGATCAGGCCGGAGAGAAGACAACGCAGATCGAGGTTCCAGACGAAATCCTCGGGTTGCCCTTCAACGCCGACCTCGTCCAGCAGGCGGTCACGGCGGTAGACTACGCCCGGAAACGGCGCTGTGGGAAGGCCAAGGACCGGGGCGAAGTGTCTATCACGGGCGCTAAGTGGTACAGGCAGAAGGGCACGGGCCGGGCGCGACACGGGGACCAGGCTCCGCCGCACTTCGTCGGTGGAGGCGTTGCTCACGGTCCGAAGGGGATCCAGCCGACGCACAAGATGCCCAAGCAGATGCGGCGGAAGGCGACATACTGCGCGTTGTCGGCCAGGGCGCGCGAGGGCGCTTTCACGATCATTGACAAGCTGCAGTTCGAGACGATCTCGACAAAGAAGTTCGCGCAGGTGTTGGCGGACCTTGAGGTAGACGGCCGCATCCTCCTGCTGCTGAGCCCCGAAGAGGCGCGCGACGAGGTCATCTTCAAGAGCGTTCGCAACATCCAGGCGTTGGTGGCCCGTGAGGTCCCGCACTTCAATGTGCGTGACGTGCTGTGGGCGGACGAGATCATGATGACCCAGGCCGCGCTGACGCTGATCATGGGAGGCGCTGAGGCAGATGCTGACTAGCGACGACCTCAACCGCTATCGGAGTATCATCCTCCAGCCGATTGTTACCGAGAAGTCGATGCAGGAGGCGGATGAGCTGCGCAAGTACCACTTCCGCGTTCATTCGGACGCCAACAAGATTGAGATTCGCGCTGCCGTAGAGGCGCTGTTCAACGTTAAAGTGACGGACGTCAACACGATGAATGTCCTGGGCAAGGCGCGCCGGCGGAGTTACCGGTACCGCCAGGGGCGGACCGCACGATGGAAGAAAGCGATCGTGACGCTGGCCCCGGGGAATACCATCTCGGTTGTCGAGACAGGGTAGTCACTGCGTCAGGCTACGGTAACGCCCAGTGGTCTCTGCAGGACTAGGGGTTTGCGCTGCGGGACTGCGGTTAGACAGGAGAGCTCCTGATGCCGATCAAGGAACACAAACCAACTTCGCCAGGACGTCGCGGATACGCGAACGTTGATACTTCCACGTTGGACAAGAAGCGTCCCGAGCGGTCTCTGATCGTGTCGCGGAAGGAGACCGCGGGTCGCAACCAGCACGGTCATGTGACTTGCCGTCACAAGGGCGGCGGACACAAGCAGTACGTGCGTCTGATCGACTTCAAGCGGGACAAGGATGGGGTTCCGGGCAAGGTCGCAGCGCTCGAGTACGACCCTGGTCGCTCCTCTCACATCGCGCTGCTGCATTACGCTGACGGAGAGAAGCGCTATATTCTACTGCCCCAGGGGCTGAAGAAGGGTGACACGGTTGTTTCCGGCCCGAAGGCTCCGGCCCGCCTGGGAAATGCACTGCCGATCGCGAACGTCCCGGTTGGCACCGTGGTTCACAACGTGGAGCTGACCCCTGGCAAGGGCGGACAGATGGGCCGCAGCGCTGGGGCTGAGATCCAGGTCGTGGCGAAGGAAGGCAGCTACGCTCACCTTCGGCTGCCGTCTGGTGAGGTCCGGTTGGTCTCGGTTCAGTGCCGGTGCACGGTTGGACGCGTGGGTAACATTGAGCATATCAATATTCGGGATGCGAAGGCGGGGCGGAAGCGGTGGCGCGGTGTTCGCCCGACTGTTCGCGGAACGGTCATGAATCCGGTCGACCACCCGCACGGTGGTGGCGAGGGCAAGGCGCCGATTGGAATGGACAGCCCGCGGAGTCCGTGGGGTTGGAAGACGCTGGGGCGGAAGACACGCAAGCAGAAGAAGACCTCGAACAAGTACATCGTCCGGCGGCGCGGTTCATCGCGGTAGCCGGTTGGGAACACCGGCCTGAAGGCCGACAGGACAGGGAACTGACAGCAGGCGCGTCGTGACGACGCTTCAGATACTGGGGATTTTGACCGGAGGCATTGCCCATGTCCCGCTCGATGAAGAAGGGGCCGTACGCTGACCCGAAGCTGCTGGCAAAGATCGACGCGATGAACGCCAGCGGCGAAAAGAAGATCATCCGCACATGGTCGCGGCGCTCGACGATCTTCCCGGAAATGGTCGGTCACACGATGGCTGTGCATGACGGCCGCAAGCACGTGCCCGTGTACGTAACCGAGAACATGGTTGGGCACAAGCTGGGAGAGTTCGTCCCAACGCGGACGTATCGCGGCATGAGGCCCTCGCGCAGCGAGCGCACCACGACGGTCAAGCGTTAGTAGCGAACCGCCCGGTGCCGTCGGTCCTCGGGCCGGGAGGGCACGGGGAGACGCCCTGCCTCACAAGCGTTTCACGCAGGCAGAATCTCCGCAGAGGAGTTCTGAGGGAATATGGAAGTCAGAGCAGTCACCAAGTGGGTACGCACCGGTCCGCGCAAAGTCCGGCGGTACGCAGACCTGATCCGCGGCAAGGACCTCGCTGCTGCGCGCGCCATCCTCGGCGTGCAGAGCAGCCCAGCCGCACAGGTCCTGCGGAAGACGTTGGACTCGGCCGCTGCGAATGCCGAGAACAACCACGATCTGGACGCCGAGGACCTGAAGGTCTCGCAGACCTTTGTGGATGGCGGGTTCAACATCCCGCGCATTCGCACACGGGCTCGGGGGCGTGCAGACCGGATCAGCAAGCGCACCTGTCATGTGACAGTCGTCCTCAGCGACGGCGAATAGTCCGGCAACGCGCGATCGGGACGGCCGCATCAGGGCGGGTTCCCGCGCAGGGAGTGACCTCAATGGGACAGAAGGTTCATCCGTACGGCCTGCGATTGGGCATCATTCGGCAGTCCAAGAGCACTTGGTTCGCTGAGGGCCGTCGGTATCGTGACAACCTCCTCACGGACATCCGCGTTCGCAAGCATGTCCACGAGATGACTTCGAATGCGAGCATCTCGGACGTGACCATCGAGCGGTCCGCGGACACGGTCATTGTGACCGTCGTGACGGCCAAGCCTGGCGTCGTGATCGGCCCGCGGGGTCGGGACGTTGAGAAGCTGCGGGGGAAGCTTGAGAAGCTTTGCGGCTGCCGGGTCCGGGTGAACGTCGAGGAAGCCAAGGATGCTGATATGAACGCCGCCCTGGTGGCGCAGAGCATCGCGCGCCAGATCGAGCGCCGCGTGTCCTATCGGCGCGCAATGCGCCAGGCCATGGACCGGGCCGTGAAAGCCGGGGCCCGCGGGATCCGCTGCATGATCAGCGGCCGCTTGCAGGGCGCGGAGATCGCCCGCACTGAGTCGGTCGGCCCCATCGGTCGCGTTCCGCTGCACACCCTCAGGGCGGACATCGACTACGGTCTGGCAGAGGCGCACACCGGCTACGGTCACATCGGCGTCAAGGTGTGGGTCTACCGGGGCGACATCCTCCGGCCGCGCAAGGTGAAGGCTGAGGACGCATATCAGGCGGAAGAGACGGTCGAGCAAGCGATTGCTGAGCAGCCTGCAGAGGCGACGTCGGTTGCGCCAGTCGTCCCTGAGCCAGCCCCAGAAGCGACGCCGGATGCCGGCGTGCAGGACACCGTCATCGTAGCGGAAGCTATCGAGGAGGGGGAGAGCAAGTAGCATGTTGATGCCCAAACGGACCAAGCATCGGAAGCAGCAGCGGGGACGGATGAGGGGTCTGGCATATCGGGGTTCGGAGCTGAATCAGGGCGAGTACGGCCTGCAGGCGTTGGAGCCGGCCTGGATCTCGAGCAAGCAGATTGAGGCGGCCCGTGTGGCCATCACTCGGACTGCACACCGCGGTGGCAAGCTGTGGATTCGGATCTTCCCGGACAAGCCCGTCACGGAGACGCCACCGGAAACCCGTATGGGTAGTGGTAAAGGTGCGCCGGCCTTCTGGGCTGCAGTGGTTAAGCCGGGGCGGATCATGTTTGAGATCGGTGGCATGCCCGAGGACGTTGCGCGAGAGGCACTGCGGAAGGCCGGGCACAAGCTTCCGATCAGAACGAAGATTGTGAGCCGGGAGGCTGAGTAGGATGCCGGACAACGCCAAGACGACCACGGACTTCCTCCGCCAGCTCAGGGACTCGACCAATGCCGAGCTCGAGCAGCGCAAGATGCACATCGTCGAGAGCCTGTTCAACCTGCGGTTCCGCCTGGCGTCCGGCCAGATCGACGACCCTAAGCGCGTCCGCAAGTACCGGAAGGCGATCGCTCGCATCAACACCATCCTGCGCCAGCGCGAGCTTGGCATGGAAAAAGAGGGAGCCCGTTAAGGGAGCCGGCCATGAGTGACAAAGTCATCGCAACTCGCGAAGGTGTCGTCGTTAGCAGCAAGATGGACAAGACGGTCGTTGTGGCTGTCGAGCGTCTCACCCGTCACCCCTTGTACGGACGGGTGGTGCGGCGGACCACCAAGCACAAGGCGCATGACGAGACGAACCAGTGCAACGAGGGCGATCGGGTGGTCATCCAGGCTTGCCGGCCGCTGAGCAAGGACAAGTCCTGGCGGGTCATCAACATCGTCACGCGCGCCAAATAGCGTTTCCCCTCGGGGGGCCTTGGAGGGTTGTACTCGTGGCCACTTTCCAAAGCGACCAGATTCGCAACATCGCCCTGGTGGGGCATCGCAGCTCAGGTAAGACCAGCCTGGCTGAGGCGATGCTGTTCGTAACGGGCGCAATCGGACGTCTCGGTTCCGTCGATGGCGGCAACGCAACGACCGACTTCATTCCCGAAGAGATCGACCGGAAGCTCTCAATCTCACCGGCACTGTGCCACGTCGAGCACTCGGGTACGAAGATCAACATCATCGACACGCCGGGATACGCGGAGTTCTACTCCGAGGTCGTCCCCTGTCTGTGGGTAGCCGACACCGCTGTCGTGGTGCTGGACGGTGTCGCTGGGGTCGAGGTCCATACAAGGAAAGTGTTCGCGGCCGCGAAGACGCGGGGTCTTCCGATCATCGCCGTCGTCAGCAAGCTCGACAAGGAGCACTCGAGTTTCGAGAAGGTCATCGAGTCCTTGGGCACGCTGCCGGGCTGCAAGGCTGTTGCGGTCCAGATGCCCATCGGCAGTGAGGGAAGCTTCTCGGGTGTGGTCGATCTCTTGTCTATGAAAGCGCTCATCGGCGCGGGCAAAGAGGCCAAGGTACAGGACATCCCTGCGGACATCGCTGAGGAAGCCCAGGCTGCACGCGACGCTCTGGTTGAGGAAGTTGCCGGCTCTGACGAAGCTCTGATGGAGAAGTTCTTTGAAAACGACGCCTTGACGCCGGAGGAGCTGCTGGAGGGCCTCAAGAAGGCCGTTCGGACAGGCTCCGTGGTTCCGGTGCTGTGCAGTGGCGCGGCGGGGCTCACTGGGGCCAAGTTCTTCCTCGACTTCGTTGCCGATGTGTTGCCCTCTCCGGTGGAGATGCCGGCGTGGATGGGGCATCGGGTGAACGAGACCGAGGAGACCGTGGTGGCGTGCGACACGGCTGCGCCCCTCGCGGCGGTCATCTGGAAGACGATGCGCGATCCCTTTATCGGGCGGTTGTCGCTGGTGCGTGTGATCTCTGGTGAGATGCGCCGGGACGGTCAGGGGAATAACCCGCGGTCGGGTCAGCGTGAGCGGCTTACCGGTCTGACGCTGGTCAACGGAAAAGAGACGAGCGACTGCGACGGTCTGTGTGCCGGTGACATGGGCTGCATCGGCAAACTCGAGAACTCCATCACGGGCGACAGTCTTTGCGACGCGAAAAACCAGTTCGTGTTCTCGATGCCTGCGCTGCCGCTGGGTATGCACACGGCCGCGATGCGGGCGGAATCCCGAGCTGACGAGGACAAGCTATCGGGCGCGCTGAGCCAGGTTGGCGAAGAGGACATTGGCTTCACCTACGAGCGCATGGCGGAGACCGGGGAACTGATTGCGCGTGGGATGGGCCCGCTGCACCTGCAGATCATCAAGGAGCAGCTGATCCGGAAGTTCAAGGTCGCAGTTGAGCTCGGTGAGCCGGAGATCCCGTACCGTGAGACGGCGCGCAAGTCCGTTCGGGTGCAGGGGCGGCACAAGAAGCAGACCGGTGGTCGGGGGCAGTTCGGCGATGTGTGGATCCGGCTCGAGCCGCTTGAGCCCGGCAGCGGGTACGAGTTCGTCAATGGCGTGAGTGGCGGTTCCGTACCTACGAACTACATCCCCGCGGTGGAGAAGGGCATCGTCGATGCCATGGGGGCAGGTCCGCTGGCCCGATACCCGATCGTTGATGTCCGAGTCACTCTTGACGATGGGAGCTCGCACCCGGTAGACTCTTCCGACTTGGCCTTCCGGTTGGCTGGTCAGATCGCGATGAGGAAAGCCATGCTCGAGGCTGGCCCGGTCCTACTTGAGCCGGTGGTGGTCGCTGAGATCACGTGCCCGGACGAAGTCATGGGCGACGTGATGAGTGACCTGAGTGGGCGCAGGGGGCGGGTACAGGGCACGGAGCCGGCTGGCGGCGGAATGGTGACTGTCAAGGCCCTCGTGCCGCTGGGCGAGATGACGACTTACTCCTCCGACCTGACTTCAATGTCGCAAGGCCGGGCGAGCTATACGATGGAAATGGCCCATTACGAGGAAGTCCCCTCGCACCAGCAGGAAGCAATCATCGCTCGTCGGAAGGTCGCGGAAGAGGAGACGGAGTAACCGCAAGGTTGCCTTCGCGCCTGGGCCAAGACTGACCGCAAGAGCGCTATACCGAGGTTCACAACCATGATCCAGCACATGACTCGTCTGAAAGTTGCTGACAACTCTGGGGTGCAGGAAGTCGGATGCATCCGCATTAGAGGCCGGGGCCAGTCGGTGTACGGCACGCTGGGCGACGAGATCGTGTGCTCGGCCAAGCAGGTCACCCCACAGAGCGCGATTGCTAAGGGTGCTGTGCTGAAGGCCGTCATCGTGCGGTGCAAGCAGTCGGTGAAGCGTGCGGACGGTTCCGAGATCCGTTTCGACGAGAACGCCGTTGTTATCGTGGATGATCAGAAGAACCCGCGCTGCACCCGTGTCTTTGGCCCGATTGCTCGCGAGTTGCGCGACAAGCAGTACATGAAGATCGTCTCGCTGGCTGAGGAAGTCGTGTAGTCACGGCCCACCTCCGAGCCCGGGTCACCCTTCCAAGCGGGGAGAGAGTTTCAAATGGCACAAAGCAAACTGAAGATACGTACCGGGGACGAGGTCCTCGTCATCGCAGGTAAGGATCGCTCCACGAAGGGGCACCCGCGGCGCGGCAAGGTCATCGGTGTGGTGCCGGACAAGAACCGCGTCATCGTGGACGGCGTGAACCTGATCAAGAAGGCCGTGCGTCAGTCGCAGAAGGTGCGGCAGGGCGGGATCATCGAGTCCCCGGGCCCGATCAGCGCCTCGAACGTGATGCTCATCTGCCCAGCCTGCGATGCCCCCACGCGTGTTGCGATCGAGCGGCGTGAAGATGGTCGTCGCGTTCGCCACTGCAAGCGCTGCAAGAAAGCGATCGACGGCTAGAAGAGCGCTGTGGCCGAGTCCGGGCGGTTCGTCCCGGACAACTAGGATCCAGCCGAAGCCATAGCCGAAGGCGCCAACGTCCTCGGCGGGATGGCAAGTGAAAGCGAAGGCGAATCGAGTGGCAGAGACACCAAGACTGAAAGTCAGGTATAACGAGGAGATCCGGCCTGCGCTGATGGAGCAGTTCGGGTTCACCAACATCCACCAGGCGCCGGGCGTAGTCAAGGTGTGCCTGAACATGGGTGTTAGCGACGCGAAGAGCGGACCGGACGCAGCCGCCGCGATGGACTCATCGGTCCGCGAGCTGTCCAATATCGTTGGCCAGCGGCCTTGCATCACGCGGGCGACGAAGTCCATTTCGCAGTTCGGCGTGCGTCAGGGAATGCAGGTCGGTTGCCGGGTGACCCTCCGGGGTGCGCGCGCCTGGGAGTTCATCGATCGGCTGTTCAACGTTGTGCTGCCGCGTATCCGCGACTTCAGGGGATTGCCCCGCAATAGCTTCGACGGTCGTGGGAACTACAGCCTGGGTGTGCAGGACCAGCTGATCTTCCCCGAGTTGAACTACGACGAAGTCCAGAAGCAGCGGGGCATGGACATCACTATTGTTACGAGCGCCAAGAACGATGAGGAGGGGCGAGCCCTGCTGCTGGCACTGGGTATTCCGTTCCAGCGCGCAGAGGGATAGCCCGCCGTTCCCCGGTATCGTTCGGCCCCGGGTGACGGGGCCACAGGAGGCACCAACCAGTGGCGAAGAAATCTTGGATTGCGAAGCAGAAGCGAACCCCCAAGTTTGCGGTGCGGGCGTACAACCGATGTGGTATCTGTGGTCGGCGACGGGGATACATGCGGAAGTTCGGTCTCTGCCGCATTTGCTTCCGAGAGAACGCTTTGTGGGGCAACATCCCCGGAGTCCGGAAGTCGAGTTGGTAGGAGAGAGTGGCCGGTGAGGGCCATAGCGGAGCGATCCGAACCACACGTGATATCGTCCGCTTTCGATTTGCTCGCCCGCAAACGGGCCAGCAGGAGGAACTGGCATGGCTGCTTTGACAGACCCCATCGCCGACATGCTGACGAGAATCCGCAACGCAGCTAAGGCGAAGCATACGAATGTGCGCGTCCCGGTTTCCAAGGTGAAACTGGAGATTGCCAAAATCCTCCATGAGGAAGGCTACATCCGGGGGTTTCAGCTCGTAGGACAGGGGCGCGATGTGCGCATCCGTCTGAAGTACGATGAACACCGCGAGCCCGTGATCAGTGGGTTGAAGCGCGTGAGCAAGCCCGGTCGGCGTGTGTACGTCGGCAAGGAAGACCTGCCGCGCGTGCTCGGTGGACTGGGCATCGCCATCGTGTCCACGAGCCAGGGCGTTATGACCGCCCGCGAGGCACGGAAACGGGGCGTCGGCGGCGAGGTCATCGGTTACATCTGGTAGTCACTGTCCGCGGCGGCCGACCGGAGGCCCGCGCGCGTTGGGAGAGAGTGTCGATGTCTCGCATAGGTAAAGCGCCTATATCGTTGCCCGCCAAGACTACGGTCACCGTCGGAGCCGACAACCTTGTAACGGTGAAAGGCCTCAAGGGCGAACTTAGTCTCGGCGTAGCACCGCAGATCACGGTTTCGGTGGAGAACGGTGTTGTCACGCTCAGCCGGCCGGACGAGAGTAGGGAGAGCCGCTCTCTGCACGGTCTGTACCGAGCTTTGTTGGCCAATATGGTCACGGGCGTGACGGAAGGCTTCGAGCGGCGCCTTGAGATCCAGGGCGTCGGTTACCGAGCCGACAAGGCAGGTAAGGGCCTCACGCTCCGAGTCGGATACTCTCACGAGGTCCACGTCGAGCCGCTGCCCGGCGTTGAGGTTGAGACGGAGGGCCAGCAGGTGATCGTGATCCGTGGCTGTGACAAGCAGGCCGTCGGCCAGATGGCCGCCGATATCCGCAAGCTCCGGCCGGTCGAGCCCTACAAGGGCAAGGGCATCCGCTATCAGGGCGAGCATGTACGGCGCAAGGCCGGCAAGGCCGCGAAGGTCGGCGGGTAGTCCCCCTGGGCCCCACGACCTGGTCCGTAGACCTTTGAAGAGGTCGCGGGCAAGTAATAACGTGATGATTTCTCGGTAGATGCGACTCGTCGTGTCCCGATTGGTCGCTCCAGAGGTGTAAACCGTGAGCGTTGAAAAAGATCGCAGAGTAGCACGGATCAAGCGGCAGCTACGCGCTCGGCGCAGGATCTTCGGGACCCCGGAGCGTCCGCGGCTGTGCGTCACGAAGTCGCTCAAGCACATGTACGCCCAGATCATCGATGACCGGGCCGGCAATACTCTTGTTGCGGCGTCGACCCGTGAGGCCGGAATCGCCGACGAGAAGGGTGGCACCGGAAACGTCGAGGCGGCCAAGAAGGTCGGCATGGAGGTTGGCCGCCGGGCGGTGGAGAAGGGCATCACCAAGGTGGTCTTCGACCGTGCCGGATGGCCGTATCACGGTCGCGTGAAGGCCCTCGCTGACGGCGCGCGTGAGGCCGGGCTGGACTTCTAACTCCGGCGTAAGGGCAGGACGTAGTACGTCCCGAAGGCGAAAGACTGTGAGGTCTGCGTCCCTGCAGGACAGCTATTTATACTGTCACTCGAACGCACCAAGAGGCATTCTCATGGCAACCGCGAAGATCAGAGTCACCCTCAGTGGAAGTTATATCGGCTGCATCGAGCCTCAGCGGCGAACGCTTCGGGCCCTGGGCCTGCGGAAGCACGGCGACAGTCGCGTGCACGAGGCCACGCCCGCGATCAATGGCATGATCAGCGCTGTGAAGCACCTCGTCACCGTTGAGCAGGCCGGCTAACGCTCGGAGCCGTCATCTGGACAGGAGCATTGCGATGGACCTCGGTACCCTGCAACCCAAACACAGCCGCAAGAACCGCAAGCGCGTCGGACGTGGCCATGGCTCGGGTCATGGCAAGACCTCATGCCGCGGTCAGAAGGGTCTCAAGGCCCGGTACTCCGTCCCGCGCGGCTTCGAAGGCGGGCAGAACAAGCTGTATATGCGGCTGCCGATGATGCGCGGGCTTAGCAACAAGGCCCACAACATCGGCATGTTCCGCAAGGAGATCGCGACGGTCAACGTTGAGCAACTAGACATCTTCCCAGCAGGCAGCGAAGTCACGCCTGAACTGCTGCTCGAGACCCGCGTCGTCCGCAAGCTTGGCGACGGGCTCAAGATTCTGGGCGAAGGTGAGCTGGACAAGGCCCTGACCGTGAAGGCACATGCTTTCAGTGCGACCGCCCGTGAGAAGATCGAGAAGGCCGGCGGCGTCGCCGAGGTGATCAAGGGATGAAAGAGCGCCTCGCATCGCTGGCGCAGGCCCTCCGACTGCCCGACGTTCGCAAGCGCATCATGTTCGTCATGTACATGTTCGCCGTCTACGTGGCGTGCGCGCATGTTCCACTGCCGGGCATCGACAAGAACCAGCTGGAGCGGCTGTTCCAGTCAGGCGGTTTCGGTCTTGGCGACATCCTTGACACCTTTGCCGGCGGGTCGCTGAAGCGTTTCTCGGTTCTGGCGCTGGGCATCATGCCCTACATCAACGCGTCGATCATCTTCCAGTTGCTGGTTATGGCCATCCCGTCTCTGGAGGCCCTGCAAAAAGAGGGCGAGTATGGGCAGAAGAAGATCAACCAGTGGACCAAGTACCTCACGGTCGCGCTGGCTATTCTCCAGGCTGTTGGGATGATCGGTTGGTTCCAGTCAGGCGCTGCCTTCATCGGCGGCAAGGTCGTTATGCTGTACTGCGTGGTGATGATGACCGCAGGCACTGCGTTCCTGATGTGGCTCGGCGACATGATCACAGAGCGTGGTATCGGGCAGGGCATTTCGCTCATCATCTTCGTCGGCATTATGACGCGCATGCCGCAGGATGTGGCGCGGACCCTGGTGATGTGGCGCAGTGGCCAGATCAACATCGCCAACCTCGGTCTGCTGGCTCTGATCCTCCTTGCGACGATCTATGGGATCGTGAAAGTGCAACAGGCACAGCGCAAGATCCCGGTACAGTACGCGAAGCGTGTCAAGGGGAACAAGGTCTACGGCGGGCAGAGCAGCTACCTGCCTCTGCGAGTGAACCAGGCCGGCGTCATCCCCATCATCTTCGCGATCTCGATTGCCCTGTTCCCTGCGACAATCGCCCAGTTCTTCCGGAGCCCGAACATCGTGTCGGCAATTTCCAGGTTGGGGGTAACGGAAGAGGCTGTTAACAACGCGCTCTTTGCCGTCGTCGAGTTCACCACGCCGGGTCGGAACTTCATTGCTTCGCTGATGTACTTCGTCCTGGTAATCCTGTTCACGTACTTCTACACGGCGGTTACCTTCAACCCGGAGCAGATCGCAGAGAACCTGCAGAAGAACGGTGGGGCGATTCCCGGGATCAGGCCGGGCGAGAGAACGCGCGACTACCTTGACAAGATCCTGTATCGCATTACACTTGCTGGAGCGATATTCCTGGGCGTCATCGCCATCATGCAGTACTATGTGGGGGACATAACTCAGGTAAGCACCTTCGGGCTGGTTGGTGGCACCTCTCTGCTGATCGTGGTGGGTGTCGCCCTGGATACGATGCAGCAGGTCGAAGCCCAGTTGCTCATGCGCCACTACAAGGGCTTCCTTTCCTAAGGGCCGCCCCAGTGAGTAGAACTGAGCTGGCGCCCAACTCTCGCCGAAGGGCGGGGTGTGGGCACAGAGCATGGAGACAACGATGGCAACAAACATGATCCTCCTTGGGCCTCCTGGTGCTGGTAAGGGCACTCAGGCCGAGTTTCTGGTCAAGAGCTATGGCGTCCCGCACATCTCCACCGGGGATATGCTGCGTGCGGCGGTAGCGAAAAAGACGGCGCTGGGTCTCGAGGCCAAGGGGTACATGGATGCCGGCAAGCTGGTGCCGGACGAGCTAGTGGTCGGGATCGTACGCGAGCGACTGGCGGAAGCCGACTGTGCGAAGGGCTTCCTGTTGGATGGGTTCCCGCGGACGATTCCGCAGGCCGAGGCCCTTGGTAGCGCCATTGACGAGATGGGTCTCGACACGCCGGTTGTCATCAACATGGAAGTGGCCGACGAGGAGCTGGTACACCGCCTGTCGGGTCGCCGGATGTGCGACAAGTGTGGTGCCATCTTCCACATCAGCCGAGATTCGGTCTCGGTGGGTGACGACTGCCCGGTCGAGGGGTGCGACGGGAAGATCTATCAGCGTTCCGACGACCAGGCTGTTGCCATCCAACAGAGGCTCAACGTATACAAAGCGCAGACTGAGCCGCTCATCGCCTACTACGACGGCAAGGGGCAATTGGTGAGAGTGAATGCCCTCGGGACCGTCGAGCAAGTCAACGAGAGAGTTACGGAGGCCCTGCGCAACCGGGGCGTTGCCTGATGGCGCATCACAAGAGAGTGCCGAGCGTTGCCCGCAAGTCGTCTGTTGAGGTCGACATCATGCGGGAGGCCGGCCGGATCGTTGCTAAGGTGTTGGCTGCCGTTCAAGAAGCCGCCGCGCCTGGTGTGAGTACCGCGGAACTTGACAGACTGGCTGAACAGATCATCGAAGGCGCAGAGGCGAGCCCGAGCTTCAAGGGCTACTACGGCTACCCGGCTTCGATCTGCGTGGAGCCGGAGGACGTGGTAGTGCATGGTATCCCGAGTGAGGCTGAGATACTGGGGGAGGGTCAGATCGTCGGGGTCGATGTCGGCGCGATCTTCCACGGCTATCAGGCGGACGCAGCCATCACCTTCGGTATCGGGAAGATATCAGCGGAGAAGCAGCGTCTCATGGACGTGACGCTTGAGTCGCTGGGGGCAGGTATCGCTGCGGCGCGTGCAGGCAACCAGTTGCGAGACGTGTCGGCGGCGGTGCAGGCAAGAGCTGAGGCGGCTGGTTACGGCGTGGTGCGTGACTTGGTGGGGCACGGTATCGGGCGTTCGATGCATGAGCCCCCGCAAGTGCCCAACTTCGTGGAAGAGGGGCAGTTCGTCGAGTACGATCTGACACTGCGTACCGGGCACTGTCTGGCCATCGAACCGATGATCAATCAGGGCGACTGGCGGGTGCGGCAAGGGCGAGATGGATGGACGATACGGACTGCAGACGGCCTGCCGACAGCCCACTTCGAGCACACCGTGGCAGTGACGAAAGATGAACCGCTGATTCTGACCTTGCCCTAGATGCTGCTAGGGTTAAGGGGATGGCGTGACCCAGTACGAACACACTCCTTCAGGAGCAAGGCCCTTCTTTATGGCGAGAAAAGGCAGAGACGCCGGGGAAAGCAAAGAGAAGAAGTCAATCCCTGTCCGCGGGACTGTCGTTGAGAAGCTGCCGAATGCCGTCTTCAGGGTCGAGTTGGAGAACGGGCACGAGGTTCTCGCGCACGTATCCGGCAAGATTCGGACCCGGGTTATCCGCGTGATGGCGGGTGACAAGGTGACGGTGGAGCTCTCGCCCTACGACCTGTCGCGAGGACGGATCACCTGGCTACACAAGTAGCCGGGGCGTCGTTGGAGTCCCGGACGAGCCGCAGCCGGCTCACGGACGCACGGTGGCGGCTGTTTAACGGTGTCGGCAAGGAGCATCGAAATGAAGGTTACTGCATCAGTCAAGCCGCGTTGCGACAAATGCAAGGTTATCCGGCGTAAGGGCGTTGTGCGCATCATCTGCGAGAACCCGCGCCACAAGCAGCGGCAGGGGTAGAGTCGTATTGCTGAGGAGCCTAACCGCGGGGCGACCCCGCGCTTCGGATAGCAGGAGGCGGATTTATGCCGCGTATTGCAGGTGTAGACCTACCTAGAGACAAACGAGTGGAAATCGCCCTTACGTACATCTACGGCATCGGGCGGACCACTGCAAAGCAGATCGTGGAGAAGGCGGGTATCGATCCGGCCCGGCGGATGCGGGACGTCACCGAGGACGAAGCGGCACGGCTGCGCGAGACCATCGACAGCGGCTACGTCATCGAAGGCGATAAGCGCCGCGAGGTGCAGACCAACATCCAGCGCCTCATCGAGATCGGTACGTATCGCGGCATGCGGCATCGTCGTGGCCTGCCCCTGCGTGGCCAGCGGACCCGTACCAATGCTCGCACCCGTAAGGGCAAGAGAAAGACCGTAGCCGGAAAGAAGAAGTCGGCGGCCAAGACCTAGTCTGTCCGCACACGCCTGGGGGCACCCGGTGGTGGCTATCCGGGGGACTGCCGGGCTGTGTTCGGGATTGGGTCAGCCGCATGCTGTACCAGGCGGCAGGATGCAGCGATTCCAGTAGTCTGCGTCTACGCCAAACCTCTGGAGGAGCCACATGCGTCAGCAGAAGGACTCAGGAGCCCGCAAGAGTAAGATCAAGCGGCAAGTCCCCTTCGGCCGTGCCAACATCAAGTCCAGCTTCAACAACACCATCGTCAGCATCGCTGACCCGCAGGGCAACGTGCTCTGCTGGGCGAGCGGCGGGACCATCGGGTTCACGGGGACCAAGAAGGGTACTCCCTTCGCGGCCCAGTTGGCTGCCGATAACGCGGCACGCAAGGCCATGGAGTATGGGATGACGCGCGTCGAGGTGTTTGTCCGCGGACCAGGCTCAGGGCGCGAGACGGCAATCCGCGCCATGCAGGCCGCCGGACTCGAGGTGGGCAGCATCAAGGATACGACCCCGATCCCTCACAACGGCTGCCGGCCCAAGAAGCGCCGCCGGGTGTAGTTGTCGCCGGTGAATGAGAGCGGAGTCATCCATTTCGTCGGCCCGAGCATCGCGGGCACGACAACCCAACGAGATAACACCAACGCGCAACAGCAGGGGCGTTGATCGACGCCCCGGAGGTGAGTAGGTTCATGGCACGATATACAGGCCCGGTCTGTCGCATCTGCCGCCGCGAGGGCCAGAAACTCTTCCTCAAGGGTCAGCGCTGCTACGGCCCCAAGTGTGCCTGGGAGAAGAAGCAGTACCCCCCGGGACAGTCAGGACAGGCTGCCGCACGGCGCCGGCGCGTGAGCGACTACGGCAAGCAGATGCGCGAGAAGCAGAAGCTACGGGCGCTCTACGGCGTCCTGGAGAAGCCTTTCCGCAAGTACGTGGCTCAGGCTGAGCGCATGAGCGGCGTGGCGGGCGAGAACGTACTCAAGCTGCTTGAGATGCGTCTCGATAACGTCGTGTACCGGGCCGGCTTTGCGGCCAGTCGCGCGGAGGCTCGGCAGCTCATCAGCCACGGTCACTTCACAGTTGACGGACGCATCACCAACGTCGCCTCCTTCCGGGTCAAGCCGGGTCATAGCGTCAAGGTCAAGGACGCCGACCGCGATCTGCCGCCCATCGTTGCCGCTGCTGAGGCAGCCGGCGGCCGGTCCGCGTTGGCGTGGCTGCAGACCGACCTGGCAACACGCCAGGTGACGATGCTGGCCATTCCTGAGCGGGCGGAGATCGACACGGACGTCAACGAGCAGATGATCATCGAGTTCTACTCGCGGTAGCGTCCGACGCCGTCAAGAGAGGTCAAGGCCCTCCAGCCGCTGCTGGTACTTCGGTGTGGCTGGAGGGCACTTTCGGCGGGGCAGTCCCCGTCAGACACGGCGGACTACCGCCTAAGGGAGCAGCATAAATGATAGGGGAGTTGGACCCGAAGATCACTGCACTGGAACTGTCCCCTAAGTATGGGAAATTCGCGATCGAGCCCTTGGAGCGCGGTTTCGGGAATACCCTGGGCAACGCCTTCCGCCGGGTCCTGCTTTCGCATATTGACGGCGCGGCCGTCACCGATGTGCGCATTGATGGGGCTCTCCACGAGTTCTCCACGATCCCCGGTGTGGTTGAAGACGTGATGGAGATCGTTCTGAACCTCAAAGAGCTTGCGATCAAGGTGCATCCCAGCGAAGAGCAGACAGACGCAGCGAACGAGGAGCGCATCCTGCGCATCAACGCCTCGGGCGAGACGAAGGTCATCGGTGCGGACATTGTGTGCCCGCCCGACGTGGAGATCCTGAACCCAGAGTTGCACATTGCTGAGCTTAGCGACCCTAACGCGAGGCTCGAGGTGGAGCTGTGGGTCGAAGTCGGCCAGGGGTACAGGCCGACGGAGGAGCGCGAAGGTGCGCGACGTGGCGCAGGGATCATCCCTGTCGACGCACTCTTCTCCCCGATCAAGCGAGCTTCCTACGGGGTAGAACCGACGCGCATGGGCCACCGGACCGATCTGGACCGTCTGATCCTCGAGCTGTGGGGAAACGGAACGGTTCTGCCGGAAGATTCCCTGCAGATGGCCGCTCGCATCCTGCACAACTACATCTCAATCTTCCTGGGCGCTGTCGAAGCCGAGGAGGGTGTGGTTGCGGCCGGTGAGGTCGCCGGCGGCGAGGTTAACCGCTGGCTGGACACTCCGATCGAGGACGTTGACTTCTCGGTACGCACCTTCAACTGCCTGAAGAAGGAAGCCATCAACACGCTTGGCGAGATGATTCGCCACACTGAGGCCGAGCTGCTGGCGATCCGCAACTTCGGGAAGCGTTCCCTGGACGAGGTCATCGAGAAGCTCGCGCAGTTTGACCTTAAACTGGCAGAGCCCGAGAGCGACGACCTCGAGTAGCCTCCGCGCCTTGCGCCGTGGATAGCTAAGGAGACGAAAATGCGACATCGAAAAGACCATAAGCGCCTGGGCAGGGCCACGGATCAGCGCCTCGCGCTTCTGCGGAGCCAGGCCGGATCGCTGTTCAGGCATAATCGGATCAAGACGACCCTTGTGACCGCACAGGAGACGTCGCGGTTCGCTGAGAAGCTCATCACGCTGGCGAAGCGCGGCGACCTCGCTGCACGCCGGCTGTGCATTGCTGAGCTGAATCAGCCGGACGTCGTGCACCACCTGTTCACGCAGATTGCGCCGCGCTACGAGGATCGGCCGGGCGGCTACACCCGCGTCACTCACGCCGGCAATCGGCGCGGTGACGGTGCTCCGATGGCTGTTCTCGAACTGACGGACTAGTCGCACGCGGTGTTGAGGGGAGAAGCTCCCTTCGACATGGCACCTGGAAATGCGCAACCTCAAGCTGATCGTGCAGTACGACGGTACCGACTACGCGGGCTTTCAGGTTCAGCCGGACCGGCCCACGGTACAGGGCGTGCTTGAGGCGGCACTAAGCAAGGTCCTGCAGCACGAAGCGCGCGTCACCTCGGCGAGCCGAACAGACGCGGGTGTCCATGCTATCGGGCAGGTTGTGACGGTCCAGACGGACAACCCGATCGAGGTTCGGAGACTCGCGAGGGCTACGAATGACGCCCTGCCGCTCGCGGTGAGCATAGCAGAGGCAGAGGAAGTCAGCGCAGCTTTTCATCCCAGGTACGATGCCGTCGGTAAGCTGTACTGCTATCGGATCCTGAACCGAGAGACGCCATCGCCCTTCATCTGTCGGTACGCATGGCACATCAGGCGGCCCCTGGACCTGGAGGGTATGCAGGTCGCTGCAGAGCAACTGCTGGGCACCCATGACTTCACGTCCTTCGAGGCCACCGGCGGGTGCATCCGGACGAAGACGCGGTGCCTGTGGCGACTGGACTGCCAGCGGTTTGGGGATGGCGTAGTAGAGATCCGGGCGGAGGCCGAGGGTTTCCTTTATATGATGGTTCGCAACATCGTTGGGACCCTGGTTGAGGTGGGGGTAGGGCGGTTCGGCGCCGAGACCCTTGCGCCGATACTCGAAGCGCGGGATCGGTCCGTCGCAGGGCCAACGGCTCCGCCGCAGGGGTTGTGCCTGGTGCGAGTTGACTACTGAGGGTGCGTCGTACCGCTGGCGACCCCGCGGGCCAGGGGATCTGAGACATCAACGTTGTTCCCGCCGCCGACCTTGTGGGGTCCGGCGACATCCGGAGGTTAGACCATGGACAATCTGAAGACCAAGTCCGCCAAAGCTGGAGACGTTCCCGCCGAGTGGTGGCATATCGACGCGGACGGCATTGTACTGGGACGTCTGGCAGCCCGGGTCGCGGCGGTCCTGCGGGGTAAGCACAGGCCGCAGTTCACGCCCCATGCGGCGTGTGGCGACTTCGTTGTCATCACGAACGCAAGCAAGATCAAGCTGACGGGCAACAAGCTGCGCGACAAGATGCGCTACAGCCACTCCGGTTACCCGGGCCATTTGAAGGCCGAGAACTACGGGCACTTCCTGAGTCGGGCCCCGGAGAAGGTCATCCTGAAGGCCGTGCGCGGCATGCTTCCGCACGGAGTGCTGGGCCGACAGCTCGGAACACGGGTCAAGGTCTACGCAGGCGCGGAGCATCCGCACGCAGCGCAGCAGCCCAAACCACTCGAGATCTAACATGTCATGTGGATTCGCCGCAGGGGGCCGCAACGGGCGGCTTTGCCCGGTGTAATCCTTCCTCAGGGAGGCGCCGAACTTGGACCAGGAGAGAAACTACGGCACCGGTAAGCGCAAGGACGCGGTGGCACGGGTATGGATTATGCCCGGCGCCGGTCAGATCACCATCAACGGGAAGACCGCCACGCAGTACCTTCACCGCGCAGCGTTGGAACAGATGGTCCTTCAGCCCTTCATCGTCACCGAGACAATGGGGCAGTTTGACGTGAAGGCCTACGTTGCGGGTGGCGGCATCGCCGGTCAGGCTGGTGCGGTCCGACACGGGATCGCCAAGGCTCTGGTGCAGGCTGATGAGGCCAGGCGTTCCCCGCTGGGTTCTGCTGGGCTGCTCACTCGTGACCCGCGCGTCAAGGAGCGCAAGCACGCCGGCTTCCGCCGCGCTCGCCGTGGCAAGCAGTTCTCGAAGCGCTAAGGTAGGCTGCCTGCGTCTCCGCTCGTGACGGTGCGAGGTTGAGGACGCTGGGCCTCCCGGAAGTGTGGCATCGTGCCCATATTGTCCGGGGCCGTCCGACCCTGCAAGGTCGGACGGCCCTTCTGGTTCTGCCGATCGGGTGTCCAGGCCTACCGTCTCATGCAGCCTCGGCGCGGACCGGCACAGTGGTCTGGACGTCGGAACGCTCAACTGCCCAGGCTGTCAAACCTACCGGCGGCAACTTCCGCCGGCTAGGTCCGTGCTGCACTGCCTTCTCGTCTGATGCCATTGAGGTGATGTCGGCTCATGCCCACCAGTCTTCGTAGTCTAGGTCTGCTGTCCCTCGTCCTGCTCGCGGGGGCGGTCACATCTCCGGGGCTGTGGGCGGCCGAGGAGCGCTCTGAGCAGCTTCTCGCCGAGACAGTGCGCTATGGCGATTCACACTTTGATGCCGGGACCTTCATGGTCACCGAGCCCGCCGGAGAACCGAACGCCCCCGAGTACAGCCTCCCCTACGCCACAGCCCTCCTCGCAACCGGTGGGGACACGGCACGTGCGTCGGCTGTGATCGGTGCGTGCCTGAGTCTGCAGGACACCCAGGCCACGAGTCCCACGAAGGGGCTGTTCCGGTGGAAGCCCACAGCTACCACGGCGCTGCGGACCTCGGTGTACCATATGGGTCCTCAGCTTGCATGGCTCTACAGGACGCAGACCGAGACTCTAGGCGAGGCGCTCTCAGCCCGCGTCAAGGCGGCACTGGACCTTGCCCTCAAGGCCGTCTCGCACCCGGACCCGCGGACGAAGGAGAGCGACCAGGAGCAGTTGCAGCGATTGGCGGCCGCCGTGAGCATGGCTGCTGCGCTGGGCGATCCATCTCTCCCGACGCAGGTCGCCGCGGCAGACATCCATCTGACCCGGTGGCTGAAGGAGGTCGGCGCTTCAGGACGCCTCTGGGCCCCGAGCCCCTCTGGCGACGTGCTGCGGATAATGGCTCTCGAGCGTTTGTGGGAGAGCATGCCCGAGTCGTCACGGCCTGTCGCTGAGCAGGCCCTCCGGCTGTGCTACCTGGACTTCGCGCAGCGTGTACACCCGGATCCGCTGACCGTCGCCGGTGCCTCCGACTTCTCCTACCCCGAGGAGATCATGGACGGGCGAGGAATCGCGACGGCACTGATCTACCGCAACTTTGGCGGCAAACTCACCGGGGGCATCAGACCCTATGCGGCGCCGATCGCCCTCTCAGCCTACCGTCCGCCCTCCGACATCGCTGCGCTTGTGCGGCCTGTGTTCAAGCCCTATCAGGTCCAGACGACCTGCAACGGCGACAACAACTCGCCCTGCGCAACCGACACCTACCTGCATCCGAACTACACCCTCGGCACGATGACGGGGTGGTGCCTCGCCAACACGGTGCCTGTGCTGGCAACCTTCTCCCACTACGAGAACCAGCCGACGGCCTTCTTCCGGGCCTACGGGACGCCGGCCCACGTGAACGCCCTGCAGTGTTCGAACTTCGCCCTGTGCAGCTTCAACTTTGACCACCTGGGGGTTGAGCCACAGAGGATGCAGGCCTACGTCAAGGGCAACCTGGGGTCGGCACGCGAGATCCAGGAAGTCTACGCGATGGGGAGCCTGTGGCAGGGCGACGCGATCGCTGTGGGGTCGAGGGGGACGGTGGTGGTGAAGCGTGGCGGCGCCTACCTCGCCATCACGCTGCTGGAGTGTGGACCCGTGGGCGTCGACATCACATCGCGGCGGAAGCCTGGGGTGCTTGAGTGGGAAGGGGAGGGGGAGTACGCCACGCTGGCGCTGACGATCTATGCCCGGCAGGAGGAGTACCGGCTGCCCCGGGCGATGGACGACTGGCGAGCGGGGTTCGCCATCCAGATATGGAACGGCGACCAGTTCGATAGCACGCAGGACGTGGCCCGCTGGCTTGATACCTCGCGGATCACACAGAAGTACGCGCCCGGTATCCTGCGGACCTCGATTCCGAGAGAGACGAACCCGGTTCTGGATCGGAACAAGCCGCAGCCGAAGAAGACCTACGTGACGACGGCGCAGAAAGTGCACACCATCGACTACAGCTACCGGCGGGGAGACGGGAACCACTTCACCCTGATAGAGGACCTCCGTCGCGAGCAGGTGATGGACCGACTGCTCAACGACCAGCCACTCCAGGCGACGGCGTCCTTCTGGAACAGTCCAGCCTTCCTGTGGACGCCTAAGCAGTCCCTGGAAGCCGCTCTGACGCCACCCAAGGCCACCGCCGAACCGGATGCGAGTGCCAAGGGTGATTGACTGCCTCTACCCCTGACGACGCACCCAGTCCGGCGGCCCAGGTTCAGCTAGAAGGGCAAGGGCGGAGGGGTTGAGCCGTCATCCGTCTGCCCACTGCCACCTCCGCCGGCGGGCGGTTTGTCTGTGCTCCCGGAGCCAGGAGGAGCGTAGCTCAGGCCGTCGCCACCGCCGCACCCCACGACCAGGAACACCATTGCCAGTAGTAGCACCACGAGCAGCAAGCGCATAGCATGCACCTCTCCGCGCCAAGCGTCGCTCTGGTGTGCCTCAGAGCAGCTCGGCAACGTTCTCGCGGACCTTCCGCACCGCGTTCAGGATCAGGTCCATGTCTGAGGTCTCGCCGAGGAAGAGCGAGTGGCCCAGAGAGCAGCCTTCCTCCGCCAGGACGCGGTCGGCTACCGGCGTCTCGACCTTGGCGTAGTCCGGCGGCTCGATGCCGGCCGGCCAGCAGACCGGGCCGAACTCGCGGTTGGTGAACAGCGGGTTCTTCTGGATCGGGTGTAAGTGCCCGCTCCCGATACTCAGGCCCTCGGCAGCCATGGCCTCGACGAACTTGCTCCGAGGCAGCCCCTCGAACTCGGCGCTGTTGAACTTGAAGTGGTAGAAGTAGCACCCGCGCCGGGTCACGATCTGCGGATCCCACTCGATGGGCTCGACGCCGGGGATCTCGCGCAGGCCGTCCTCGAGATAGCGGAAGTTGGCGTTTCGGCGCTCGTTCTGCTCCGGAATCCGCTGGGCCTGGCAGTAGCCGATGGCGCCCTGCCACTCGGTCATCCGCAGGTTGCTGGCGACGATGTGGTGCTCGTAGAAGGGGCGGCCGGCGATGCGGCCGATGTGGTGGAAGGTGAAGGCCTTGGCTGCCAGCTCCTCGTCATCGGTGAGGACCATGCCGCCTTCGCCACAGGTGAGGTTCTTGCCCATCTGGAAGCTGAAGGTGCCGAAGGCCCCGAAGGTTCCGGCGCCCTTGCCACGCCACTGCGTTCCGTGGGCATGGGCACAGTCTTCGATGATGAACAGGCCGTGCCTGCGGGCGATGTCGGTCAGGCGGTCCATATCGCAGGGGTAGCCACCGTAGTGAACGGGCAGTATCCCCGCGGTTCGCGGGCCGATGGCTGCCTCGACTGCGGCCGGGTCCATCTGGTAGGTCGCGGGCTCGATGTCGACGACGATTGGGATGGCGTTGACCAGCACCACGGCTGTGGCGGTGGCCACGAAGGTGGACGCCGGCACGATGACCTCGTCACCGGGTTTGATGCCGACGGCCTTGAGGGCCAGCTCGATCGCCTGTGTGCCATTGGTGCATGCAACAGCGTACTTGGCGCCCTGGTAGGCCGAGAAGGCAGCCTCAAACCGCGACACCCAGGACTGAGCAGCAGCGGCATCGGTGTAGGCGCCGCGCCACCACTTGCCGGAGTCCAGGACGCTCATCAGGGCCTCGCGCTCTTCGTCTCCGTACTGGGGCCAGGGCAGCCCCAGCGGCCGGTCGATCGCTTTGGGTCCGCCGTGAACCGCAAGCTTTGACATAGCATACTCCCTTAGTGCTGGTGGTCTAGGACTCTGCCGGGGTACTTCGTCGAGAGGCCCTGGATACCTTCCGGCCCGGATCCGTCTTTGAGCATGGCTCACCTCGGATTATGCGGCGCCGGGAAGATTCTCTGCGGTTTTGTCTTGGTCAGGAAGGTGCGGCGGCAGCGGGTGGGGAATAGGGTTCGCCTAGTCTATGTGGATGGGCACCAGGTAATGACTCGATCGCCGGACACTCACAGTCAGCAGAACCCGCACGAAGAGACGCTACAAAGCCTGACCTTCCGCGCAGCAGTTCTCGCAGTCGTCTTTACCTTTGCGATCTATCTGCTCACCACCAAGCCGGGCTTCGTACGTATCAACTGGGTACCGTACACCTCGCCACCGGTGCAGCCCTTCTTTCTACTCCTGCTCCTGCAGGGGTTCAACGTGCTGCTCCAACGCTGCGCGTGGCTGCGTCGTCACATCCGCCCCTTGACGCGCGCGGAGCTGTTCTTCATCTATGCAGCCACCTGCATTTCTCTGCCGATGGAGCGTGGCGGCTACGTCATCCACTACCTGACCAGTGGCCAGTACTTCGCCACCGACGCCAACAAGTGGGGCGCGATCTTCGAGCAGTACCCCGACTGGATGGTGCCGAAGGACGAGATGGTCATCAAGCGGTGGATGGAGGGCTCGGCGACCGGCCACATCCCGTGGGAGGCCTGGAAGACCCCTTTGTCATACTGGTTCCTGTTCCAGATGATGATGGTCTTCACCGTGATGTGCCTGGTGTCGCTGTTCCGCAGGCAGTGGTCGGAGAAGGAGCGACTGACCTATCCGCTGCTGTTCATACCCCTGGAGATCACGGGGGGGACTGCGAGCGAGGGGTACACCAGGGGCTTCTTCCGCAATCCCCTCATGTGGGTTGGCTTCTCGATTGCGGCCGGCTACAATGCCCTCAACATCCTGCATGCCTACTTCCCCGGCGTGCCGGGGATTCAGCGCTATGTCCCGCTCGACCCGTATCTGCGGGAGGGGTGGCTGGCTTACCTGAGCCCGCTGACGCTCGGGTTCTCCCTGGAGATCTGGGGCCTCGCGTACCTGATCTCGGGTGAGATCCTGTGCTCCAGTTGGGTCTGCTACCTGCTGATGAAGATGGTGAAGGTCTTCGGGCTCAGCATGGGCTATCGGGCGGCTGGGTTCCCCTTCTTCCAGGAGGTCAGCAGCGGCGGGTCCATCGCCCTGGTGGCTTTCTATGTACTGGTTGCCCGCCCCCACTTGGCCGAGGTGTGGAGACAGGTCCGTTACGGAGGAGAGAAGAACGAGCCCTTGCCCTACCGCTGGCTCGTCTTTGGGCTGCTGGCGGGGACCGTGGGCATGATCGTGTTCTGGGCGCAGGCTGGGCTGAGCCCCGGCCCTGCGATCGCCTTCTTCCTGTCGATGTTCGTGTTTGTGATCGTGGCCGGGCGTGTCCGAGCTGAGGCGGGCCCACCGGTGGCGTGGTGCCATCCCTACGGGTACGATCAGCAGATGCCGATGCACATCCTGGGGACGCGGGCCCTGCGGGGCTTTGGCGGTGAGAAGCAACTGGGCCTGTTCGGTATCCTGTTCTGGATCGGGCGCGCCGCCTATCCGCACCAGGTCGGCCAGTACTTCCTTGACGGGTTCCAGCTTGCCCACCACGCCGAGGCCAAGCGCAGCCATTTCGCCGGGCTCATGCTGGCGGTGTGCGCGATCGCGCTGTGCATCACGTTCTGGTACCATCTGGACGTGGGCTACAAACTGGGGCAGATCCTGATTGGGAGCCGCTCAGGCGAGCAGAGCATTAGCTGGGGCTTCAACTGGTCGCGAGCCGAGTATGGCGTCATCCGCGCTGCCATCGACCGGCCGACCGGTCCGGACGTCACACGCATCGGCTTCTACGCGGGAGGGTTTGTGTTCACGAGCCTGCTCACCGTGGCGCGCACCCGGATCACGAACTTCCCGCTGCACCCGCTGGGCTTCCTCCTGGCGACCCTGTACGGCGACAACACCCCGTACTGGTTCCCGTTCTTCCTGGCCTGGCTGGCCCAGCGCCTGTTCCTGCGCTACGGTGGCCTGAAGATGTACCGGCGGTACGTGCCGCTCTTCCTGGGCATGGCCTTCGGACACATGCTGCTCGGCGGCTTCCTGTGGCGCATCGTCATCAACTACTTCATCGACCCGGCGATCTCCAAACGGTACTACCTCAACATGGGTGGTTAGGAGCCCGCGAGGCAGACCGGCCTTGCCCTCAACCGACCGAAGACCACGAAGGGTCCCGAAGCTCGTAGTGCGGGACCCGGTCAGGACGAGAGGAGGCCTGCCGTGAGACCGGAATCCGACCCTCCGTTCGTTCGCCAGATAGCCATGGGATGCTTCGGAGTAGGGCTGGCAATCGCCTTCATTGCCGCGATCGTTGCCTACCTGGTCTCCCACAGTTTCATCACAGCGATCCTCGTGCTGGCCGCGGTCATGCTCGTGCCGGTGATCGTGGCGTGGGTGTATCTGCGCCAGAAGGTCGCCGACAGCTACTATGAGGTGCGTGTCGAGCCCGTACCCACCTCGGTGAAGCTGGGCGACAGCTTCGACTTCCGGGCGATGGTCCTGCCGAAGCGTGACCTGAGGATTGGCCGAGGCCAGGTGGTTTTGCGCTGCCAGGAGCATGCCATCAGTCGCGGCGGCTCGAGCGACAGTCACTATCGCCAGACCCTCTTCGAGCAGCCCGTTGATCTCCCTGAAGGCCGTCGCTACACCCACGGTGAGGCCCTGGAAATCCGCCAGAGGCTAACGATCCCGGCCGACGCTATCCCCTCCTTTGCCGGGCACAACAACTCCATCGAGTGGAGGGTCCTGCTGCGCGTGCCTATGCCGGGCATCTGCCCCGATCTGCACGAGGCGCTTCCGCTGAGCGTTGCGCCGTGCTTCGCCCCGGGTGCCGACACCGAACGTGCTGCGGGGACAGGAATCCCAGTCCGGTGGTCTGAGGCAGTGACCGCGCCGACGGGCCTGGGCCAAGTGGGGACAGTGACGGCGGAGCTGCGGGGCTACGAAGGGCCGACGCTGCATGGTCTTCCGGCGGCCGCAGTAGGGGAGAGACTGCGCCTGAGTCTGCGGGTGCGGACGGACGGCGACCTCCACTGCCGGGGCGTGCTGGCGCAGGTTTGCTGCCACCTTCACGGCTCAGGGACGGCGGAGGAGGTAGTGGTCTTTGCCGAGCAGCAGATCCACGAAGGGGACTTCGCCGCCGGTCAGGTCGCTGAGCACACCTATGAGGTGACGGTGCCGGACTCCGGTCCGGTGAGCTTCGAGGGGCGCTACGTGAAGATGGATTGGTGTGTGCGAGTGCGCGTGGACATCCCGATCTGGGTGGACAAGCGTCTGACGCTGCCCTTCCTAGTCACTCCGCGTGTCAGCTCAGAGCGCGAGTGAGCGCCGACTCGGCACGACGCACATCTTCCGGGGAGAC
>JBDKVB010000033.1 GCA_039679385.1 Armatimonadia bacterium
AAGGAGGCGGGCAAGGAAGGCTGGCAGGTCAAAGCTCTCGACCGCGAGGGATATGAGGGCGCCGTGCTCACCCGGACGGCTCCTGTGGGCGCCGAGCTCCTGGCCTTCGGCGACCAGAAGGGCAAGACCCACCTTACCGTCCAGGTCGTCAAGCGACTGTTCACCACTGAGTACTTCGTGAGCGGTGCCCTTGACCTGGCCTCGGGCGCGTCTGCAGAGGAGCCCGGCGACCAAAGGGATCAGGCGAGTGCCCGGGTGGTGTTTGCCCAGAACGCCGAAGGGCACGGCGCTGCGCCTGAGGGTCTCGAGAAGCTCCGTCCCGAAGCACTCATGGGCATGCTGGGCGATCAGGGGCCCTACGCCCGCTTCACCCTCCAGATGCCCGGGACCATCGTCGACACCAACGGCGAGCCAGACGATTCCGGCGGTGTCACCTGGAAGTTGGACCTCTTCGGGGCGGGTTCTGAAGCGGGAGAAGGGGCGATCGAGATCACGGCCCACAGCCGGGTGTTCAACCACCAGAGCATCGGTCGTCTGGCGGACCGGCTGGGTGAGGAAGCCAACCTGAACGACATGCCGGCCCTCATCGAGCACTACCTGGAGCGCGACCTGTTGCCGAACCCGCCGAAGACCGATCCGCTCTCGGCCTCGCTTGACATCCCTGCCTACGCAGCCCTGCTCCAGTCAGTCGCGACGCTGGAGGAGGCGCTTGGGCAGCAGGTGACCGACAGTGTGATCCACCGGATGGACCTGAACTCCGACAAGGCGACCTCCAAGCAGTTGGTCGACCTGTGGGAGCTGCTGCAGACGGTAGAACCGGAAGAGCTTACCGAGGTGGCTGCTGAGGCCCTGGCGAAGCACCTGAAGGCAAACATGAAGTAGCGGCGGCTGTTGGGAACCTTCCCGTGCCCCTCAGATTGTTATAGGATAGGAAGGACCGCTGTTCTGGGTCTGAAGGAGACCGAGCAAGATGCCGCCTTTTGGTGGAGGAGGTCCCCTGGGGCGCAATCGCAGCACGCTCCAGTACCTGATCCATGCCCCGAACTTCATCCGCCTGTTCTGGCGCCTGCTCAATGACAAGCGGGTGTCCCTGGTTGCGAAGCTGCCGCTGATCGTGGCCATCCTCTATTTCGTGATTCCGCTGGACCTGATCCCGGAGTTCCCGCTGATCGGTCTGGGCTATCTGGATGACGTGATCGTGCTGTATCTGGGGGCGAAGCTGTTCATCCGACTGTGTCCCCAGAATGTTGTCGCCGAGCATGTGGAACTCATCGATCGCGGCGGCTAGCGACGATCCGACAGACAACCTGCATCGCCTCACACCTGCACTCCGGGCGGTGAGGCGGTGTGCCTTCGGGCGACCCTCGGGGTGCCCCGAAGCAAAGGCAGGCAATACTCCTTTGGTGTCACGGGGGAGCACACTGACATGACAAAGCGTGAGGAACCCAAACCGACCACTCCCGAGGAGAACGGCGAGGCGCGCACCAAGGTTCTGAGCCGCCGGACGATTGCCTGTGCCGGCTGCGGCGCGGTCTTCGTCCTCGTCGCCATTGTGGGGATCATCCTGGCATCCGTGTGGGACGCCAAGGAGAGCCGACTGTACCACGCCAAGACGATGCCCTCCAACGTGGCCTACATCGGGTACTGGGTCTCCGACAAGACGCTGGGTGCCCGCATCGACACCTTCGCGATCACTGCCAACAACATCGCCTGCGATTTCGCCGTGCGCAATGACAGCCGGCAGCCCGTGACGGTCAAGTCCATCGGCCGCACGATCATCGCGCCGCCGCTGGATAGCCGCATGGTGGAGATCGCCATCCCCGTCTCCTTGTTCGACGGCGACGAGCCCATGCGGGTGACGGATGACGAGAACGTGCTGGGGCTGCAGTATGCCGTGCAGGGCGAATGGGTGCTCCTCGACCCGCAGGGCGCCTCAAGCGCACCGCAGCCCGAGCCCTTCACCCTCAAGCCCGGCGAGGTCAAGCGAGTGCGCTACCGGCCCTTGGCCAACCAGCTTCTGATGCCCGCGTCGGCACTACGCATTGCCGTGCTTCTCGACGACGGCGGGCAGCCCCACCCCTTCTACTTCCTGCGTCAGTCCTGCGGAATCGCCGGCATTTTCGAGCGCAGCTTCAACACCGCCGTCCAGCGTGGTGCCGAGCGGCGCTAGACGAGACAGGTCGTCCGTCGCGGTGAGTGGAGATCCTGCGAGGGGCGAAGCTACCCCCTTAGCCCCGAGGAAGCGCGCGCGGCGTGATGAGGATCCGGGCCCTTCCCTTGTTGCCGGTTCCCGGCTGGCGGTAGTCCACGCACAGGCTCTCGCCGCTCTTGACCGTGAGCTGTGCCTCCCAGTCGGCTCTGCCCAGAACGGCTCCCTTTTCGGCATCAGCCAGGGCCGGACGAAGGGTCAGGTAGAGGGTAACGGTCTCGTCGGCGTTGACCCGTGGTGAGACCGAGACGGCGTAGTTGAGCGCCTCCGGATGGTAGCGCACCCCGAAGTCTTGCCCCAGCCAGAACACGCCACTGCGGTTGTTCGCTACCACGAGAGGGGCCCAGGTATCCGTCCGAAGTCGCTTGCCCCCGGCGGCGAGGAGAGCCTGGGCATCGGCGCGCTCAGGCGCCTCCTGAGTCCCGGCGGCAGGGTCCGGCGCAGCGGCGTCTGCCTGCTCCCACCAGAAGGGCTCGACCTTGACCTCCACCTGCCGGACCGGTTGGTCGAGGAGCGCCACGAGTTCGTGTGCCCTGGTGATGGCTTCCGGGGTTCCCTGCGCCACCAGGGCCCGGTACTCGGGCAGGACCCAGACCTTGTCCAGGCCCGGGGGCATCAGTCCGGCAGCGGTCCGCGGCTTCTCGGCGACTGTGCCGCCGGTGGTTTCAGTGACCGGCGCGGCGGAGGTCCCGGTCAGCAGCGAAGCGGCTTCCTGAGGGTCGGCGCAGGTCAGGGGGAACAGGGCGGTCTCGCAGAAGCCGGGGACTGTTAGGAGCAGAATCGCGACAAAGGGCAGGACTCTCATGTCGAGGTTCCTCTCACAGACAAGGTTGGCCCGCATACCCGTCCGTCGCGCAGGATTCTAAGCTGGCGCCGCGAACCGTGCAAGGGGAACCCGGACTGCTATTGAACGGAGTGGTAGCCAATGGCCAACTGGAATCTTGCCGAGACAACCTACGGAGTGGCGCGGGAACAGAGCTACGAGGTGGCAGTGCTGCCCGTGGGCGCCACGGAGGCGCATGGTTTACACCTGCCCTACGCGACAGACAGTATCCAGGTTGAGGCGATTGCCAGGGCCGCCTGTGCCGACGCGGATGCCCGCGGAGCGAAGGTCTTGCTGCTGCCGACCATCCCCTACGGGATCAACGAGAACAACCTGGGCTTCAAGTGGACCATGAGCCTGCGCCCGAGCACGCTGTTCACCGTCATCAGCGATCTGGTATCCTCGGCGGAGGAGCACGGCATCCCGAAGCTGCTGGTGCTCAACGGTCACGGGGGCAACGAGTTCCAGCCCCTGCTGCGTGAGCTGATCCGCGAGACCACCGTGCAGGTCCTGCTAGTGAACTGGTACGGCGTGGTGCGGCACAAGGAGCTGTTTGAGAAGCCGGGCGAGCACGCGGATGAGATGGAGACCTCCCTGCTCCTGCACCTGAACGCGGAGCTGGTGCGGCGTGACCTGGCCGGAGAGGGCGCCGTGCGCAAGCCCGTGCTTACGGCCCTGCAGGAGGGCTGGGCATGGGTGGCACGGCCCTGGGATCGGTTCACCCACGACAGCGGCTTCGGCGATCCCTCACTGGCCTCTGCAGAGAAGGGCGAGAAGTGCATGAAGGCCGTGGTGGCCAAGATCGCAGACCTGCTGGTGGAGATGTCGGCCGCCGAGGTAGATGAGTGGTACCCCTACCAGGGCGACTAGCACTGCCTTAGGAACCCGCTAACAACCTGACAGCATGTGTCAGGTACTTAGGCACAAACAAACAGGGCTCTGTCCCCGCGAAGGGGGCAGAGCCCTGAGGTGTTCTTGGGCCGGAAGTGGTGCGGCTAACGCAGGATGAGCTCGTAGCTGAAGGCCTCGGCGCTCAGGTCGAGCTTGATGAGGTTGTCCTCCTGCACGAACTTCTCGTCGCTAACCTTGCTGCCGTCCTGGGCCAGTCCGGTGACCGAGACGAGGTGCTTGCCGGTCGCACCGAGCTTGTCCAGTCGCAGCTCGGCCTTGAAGGGCAGACTGCCCTGCAGCGGCAGCAGACGCCACTGGCTACCTGAGTGCAGCAGGCGGAAGGAGCCGTTCGTGACGACCGCGTCGAGGTCGATCATGGTGCCTTCCGTGTTGCGCCGGGCATAGCCCGGCATCTCGCCCTCGGCCTCGTAGGCGACGGACTTGACCTTGCCGTCGTCCTTGGTGACCGTGAAGATCCCGCCACGGACACGGTCGCCGTCGAGTCGTGCGATGGGGGCGAGACGTCCTCCGGACTGGGGCGAGAAGATGCCGTAGCGGAGTCGGTACCGGCCGTCCGGCTGGGCCGCGGCGAAGGTCATGCGGAAGGTGGCCAGGTGCGTGCCGACCTCCTGCAGCTTCTCCGGCGCTAGTCCCATCGAGGGCTGGAAGGCGATCTTCTCGCCCTGGTCGGTCACGCTGTCGTGGCACAGGTGGGTGAAAACGACGTTCCCTGTGGACAGCGGCTTGAGGACCTCCCACTTCACCACGACCTCCACCTGACCGCCGCCGAGGTCCTTGACGGAGAGCACCTCGGTGCGCACCGGTGCTCGGCTGGCCATGTCCATGGCCACGGGACGGGTGTCGACGAAGGTGATGCCGGGGCTGGTCGCATAGCGTGCGTTCAGTCCCTGCTTGTCCACGATCGCACTGACGCAGTTGCCCGCCTCGGCGAAGTAACCATAGCGAGGCAAGACGACGCCCTGGACCTCCCAGGGGGTCTCGCCACGGTTGACCCATACCTCGCCGCCGTCGCTGAAGGTCACATGCTGGCGGTGGAGGTCGTCGCCGACGAACTCATGGGTGAGCATCTCGCGTTTGGCGAGCTCCTTGCACAGGTCGTGCTGGAGCCAGTAGGTCATGACCGTGTCGCGGACACAGGGGCCGCCACACATGGGGTTGCGGCCGCCGAGCACCGTGTTGGACAGGTAGTCGTCACTGCCCCAGCTTGATCGCGGGTCGCCATTCGAGTAGCGGCTGCCCAGACCACCGGCCAGGAGAATGAAGCTACCGTGACTGGCCATGTCATGCCACGGGACGCGCTCGCCGTCGCCGAACTTGGCGCACCAGCGATCGGCGGAGTAGTGGTCGGCCTGGGCGCCGTCGAGGTGGCCGATCAGGGCGTCATGACCGGCCTCGCTCGTGGTCGGGGCATTGTCGCCGAGCTGCTCGCGCACGTAGTCGAAGCACTCGCCCCACTTCTGGGCGCACTCCACGCGGGTGTGGAAGTTGCCCTCCTGGTCGTAGTAGTCCAGGGGCGAGAGGGCCGTGAACACGTCGATGAAGTAGCCAGTGGGCGCGAAGCCCTCCTTGATGAGCTTGAGGTTGCGCTCGAGCCAGGGCTGATAGGCGCCAGGCAGCCAGCGGTAGCTCAGGGCATCGCGGCCCGTGTTGTACCAGGCGCGCTGCGGGGTCCCGTCGGCGTTGAAGAGTATCTGCTGGTAGCTGAAGTCGCTGGCGTCCGGGTAGAAGTCGATGTAGTTGTCATGGGGCGCAAAGAGGATGCCGTTCTCCTTGCAGGCGGCGACCAGATCGGCCCAGACCTTCGGATCGCAGCTCGGCGGGTAGATGTCCGGCAGGCGGTAGTCATAGCCCCAGCGCTGCCAGGCGTGCTTGATGAAGATCGAGTCGTTCAGACCGTAGGCTCCGGCCCGCCGGACGTCGGCGGCGATGTCGTGGCCGCCCCACCAGTCGATGGCGAACTTGCCCTTGAGCTTCTCGACGCCGCCGGCCGGCTTGAATCCCACAACATCGCGATACACTCGGGCGGCTGCGAAGGCCCCCTTGAGCGAGGGGATCAGGGTGATCGTGGCGTCGTGCCCGGTCTGGAGGGAGTAGAGCTTGCGGTCCGGGTTGACCTCGAACCGGTACGGGAACACATCCGAGGCCTGGAGGATGCTGATCCCGTTGTCGTAGTCCACGCCCACATGGCGGGTGCTGAGCGAGAACCCGCCCGCGGACAGCGTGAAGGGCCCCGGGTCCTGGATGACATTGCCGAAGCCCGCGTAGACGCGCCGTGCAGCACGATCGGTCGGGCCGACTCCCAGGAGGGTGAAGCGCGGTTCGCCCCGTTTGCTGCGCTCGACGGTGGGCATTGAGAACTTGATCTTGAGCGCACCGTTCTCGGCGGAGATGCTGGCCCAGGTGGTCACGGAGTCGTCGGGGCCATCGATCAGGTCGCGGAGAGTGGTGACCTTGCCGTCAGGGGTCCAGTTGGCGCGACCATCTACGGCATGGCGGGTCGAAGCTGGATCGGTGATGTCTTCGCCGTCGATCCGCATCAGGAACCGCTCGAAGACGACCGAGCGACCATCCTCGGCCACGAAGGCCAGGCTACCCTCCGCGAAGGCATAGGGACCGGCTGCCCAGCCGACTCCGAACTTGCCCGCGCTGTTCTCCACGAGCCACTGGAAGTGGTCCTTCTCGCCCCGCAGGGCGGCTTTGGCACGAGTGATCGCCGTCTGGGCACGCTCGGCGATCTCCGCCGGTGTCTCGGCCTGGGGGCGTTCCCCGACCGTCAGGGTCGGCGTGGCCCAGAATCCGGAGTCGCAAGTGCTGTTGTTCTTGGGCCCGGTGCCGTTCCACAGCCGCAGCGTGATGGTCTTGCCCGCATAGGCGCTGAGGTCGACAGTCGCGGGCTCCCATCGCTTGGCGTCGCTGAAGCGCTGGAAGAGCTGGGCGAAGTCCCCACCCTCCGGAGCCACATACACCCGCCACTCCACACCGTCACTGGGGGGCTCGGTAGCGGCGTTGTCGCGGATGGCGGTTGCGAAGGTCAGGGTGATGGGCGTGACCGCGGGAAGCGTGAAGCGGGCATCGGCCCACATGGTGCCCGAGCCCGGCCGGAAGGGCGGATGGATGCCAATCACGCTCTTGGCCTCGGGACGGGCGGCGGTGGTGATGTTGAAGGTCGCGCCGGTCTCGGGATCGGAGCCCGTCCAACCGAGTGCGAGGCTCTTGGGTTCCCTGTCGGGGGTCTGCACCTGCACCCTCCAGGAGGAGAGGCGCTCCAGGGACAGGGTCGCGGTCCGCGACAGTGGAGTGACCGGAAGTGCGCCCTGCGCGTCGCTATGGGTCAAAGAGCTCAGGTGCAAGGGCACGTAGGAGTTCGGCGACAGCCAGTAGGCGTCGTCCATGCCGCCGAGGGTTAGCTCGCCGACACGACGGCCGCCAAGGGCGTTGCCGATCATGAGGTTGAAGCCCAGCGTCGAGCCGGCGCCGAGCTTGTCACCGACGAGGGCCAGCGGCAGAGCGATCTCGACCTCGTACCCGGTGGCTGTCCGCTTTGGGGCGCATGCGATCTGGGTCAGGTCGTCGACGAGCCGCGTGGCGATTCCGAAGGTCGGGACCTTGACCAGCGGGCCGCCCTTTGCGAAGGGGTTCATCGCCACTACCAGATCATCGGCGGTCAGTGAGGAGCCCTTCCGGAGAGCCGGAGCCTGGGCAGCGCAGTACAGCCGCAGGTAGTCGCTGTTCATGTAGTCGTCGGAGGTGAGGTCCTCGGCGCTGATCTCCTGGTCACTAACGCGGAGCCCCAGGTAGAGGCGCTGGTCATCGTGGAGGGCATAGAGCACCGCGCTGAACTCGGCCGCATTCAGGGAGCCGAGACTGCGCTGAGCTTCGCCGAGGGCAACCGGCACGGCCTCGCCCCACTCCGAGAGGTCACCATCGAGCTTGATCGGCGCAGCGGCTGCGAGGCACTCCACTGAGGTGAGGTTCCTGGGACGTGCCTGCGCCAGGGCCTCGCGGGCGACCTGAGTGATCAGGATCGCGTGGGCCTGCAGGGCCTGGTCGCCGGATCGGAAGTCGGCGTAGGCATGGATGGGGTAGAGGGCAGCGTAGCTCCTCTTGCCCGCAACCACCGAGAACTGCAAGTCGGCCTTCGCTCCAGCGGCAAGGGAGAACCGGCGCGGGTTGTCCCGCTCGATGCGCCAGTCGTCGATGACATGGAGGCGCAGCGATCCGGACACCTCCTGGTCGCCCTTGTTCTCGAGGGTCACGGTCACCGGGAAGGGGAGGTCCAGGGTCCGGACGTCGTCGATCTTCTCGATTGTGACAGTCAGGGGGCCGGCGGTATCCGTCGGCGGATTCCAGGCCCAGCAGCTCAGGGCGGAGCCCAACAGGACCACCAGCAGCAGCACGCATCGACGCATGGCACACAACCTTCCTTGAGGCCTTGTAGAGCGGTGCTTACTCCAAGCGCCCCTTCGCGGCGAGAGGGCTCCAGTCCTCCCCGGGCTGCCCTCGAGTGATCCTCGACGGAGGAAGGTCGGCACAAGAGGCCCGCTGAATACGATGGTGAGGTTGCTCCCCAGGTGCGAGCAACCCATCCGGAGGTGAGCGTCGATGAACCTGTACTGGGGAGACATGCACGCGCAGTTCAAGCCGCAGTGGCTGGGTCACGATCAGTGGGAGCAGGTGCTGCGCCGGGCCTTCGAGAGCGCCCGCGAGTATCTCGACTTCCTGCCGATCGTGTACTACCCCGCGTACTTCTACAACACGCCGGAAGGGCTGCATGTGGAGTCGGTGGGGATGAAGCCGGAGTTCGAGGCCGAGTGGCAGCTCATCAAGCGGCTTGCGAAGGAGTACCACGCCGCGGAACGCTTCGTGACCTGCGCCGGGTATGAGTGGACCGGAGACCGCGAACGTTGGGGTGACTGCAACGTGTTCTTCCTGCAGGATGACCCGCCCCTGGACCTGTCGATGCACATCGATGACCTGTACGCACACCTGCGGGAGCTGGACGCAATCGCCGTCACCCATCACCCGGGCTATCGGGTGGGCGACCGAGGCAAGGACTGGGACCACCTTGATGAAGAGGTGAGCCCGCTGGTGGAGGTCTTCTCGGTCCACGGCTCCTCGGAGGGCTGCAACACACCCCGGCCAATGGTGCAGAACGCGCAGATGGGGCCACGGGTCACAGGTGGCACGGTGCAGGACGGACTGGCTCGGGGACTGCGGCTGGGGATCATCGCCTCGGGGGACAACGGCGGCGGCTTCGCCGGGAAGTGGGGCATCGGTCTTCTGGGCGTGTGGGCCGAGGAGCTCAGTCGAGAAGGTCTGTGGGAGGCCTTCCGGGCGCGTCGCACCTACGGAATCACCGGCGACCGGATCAAGCTGCGCTTCGGCCTCAACGAGGGGTTCATGGGCGACGTGCTGCAGACGGCAGGCCCGGTGAAGCTGTGGGCTGAGGTCGAAGGCACGCAGGCCCTGGATCGGATCGAGGTCATCAAGAACAACCGTGTGGTCTTCACGCACTGCCACAACGGCTCCTGGGACGTGCCGACCTCAGGAACCGTGCGGGCGAAGCTCCCCATCGAGGTCGGCTGGGGACCGACGACCCGCCATGGCTTCCCCGGTGGCGAGCATGTCTGGGAGGGAAGGCTGAAGCTCAGCGCCGGGCAGATCCTGGCGGCGGAAGGGTGCTTCACCACCCACGGGCAGAAGCTGGAGCAGGTGAGTCCCAGCGAGTACTCCTTCCATCTTGTCACCATCCTGCGCGGGGGCGGCGCAGTCACCGACACCAGTCAGCAGACCGTGGTGTTCGAGGTCGAGGCCCCGGTCGACGCGCCGATCACGCTCACGGTCGACGGGCGACAGCAGACCTTCACCCTCGCCGAGGCCCTGCGCCGATCGGAGCTGATTGTGTTTGAGGAGGAGGCACGGGACTTGGTCCGCAGTCATTTCGGTATCGACCCGGACACGGTGGAGAACCCCGACGCCTTCTACCACAACGCCTACAAGGTGAAGCGGCATGCCGCGATCCCGCAGGCCGGGTACACCGTCCGCGCGGAGTGGCAAGAGGAGAGCCCCGGTCCGGGTCTTGAAGCGTGTCCGGGTCGCAGCTTCTACTACCTGCGGGTCTCGCAACTGAACGGTCAGTTGGCTTGGTCGAGCCCGATCTGGATCGACCAGCCGGACAAGCAGTGACGGCACGCTGAGCCCGGGCGGCTAGCTGCGGGGCTTCAGATTGTACAGGTTCATGGCGTTGTCGCGCAGGAGCTTGTGACACAGGTCGAGCGCCGTCTCCTCGCTGAGGAAGTCGCGCCCGACCTTCTGCGCCAGCACATCGGCGAGACAGGATCGCGCCATGGCCAGGTGGGCGTAGACGAACTCCGGCGTCGGCACATCCGAGCCGAAGCCGAGGAGGCGATCGCCGGGCACGAGGTCGATCCACTCGCTGAGGCTCTGGCGCGTGCCCTCCATGGTGACCACGTACATCCACGCCATGTTCAGCCATACATTGGGGAAGTGCTTGCCCAGCATCCCGATCTCGCGACTGTAGGGATAGCCACCGTGGTAGAGGCCGAAGCGGGTGTTGCGATTGGCCAGCAGCAGCGGGATCAGGTGCAGCGGGTTGGAGTCCGGTACGACGCCCCAGTTGCCCTGCGTCCCCGTGTGAATCTCGAAGACCTGGCCGAGTTCACCGGCCACCTGCGCAAGGTAGAAGACGATGTGGTCCTGGAGCGCCTTGATCTCGGCGGGCGAAAGCTGCTCCCCGGCCACGGCGCGGGCGTAGAGACTCGAGGCAGTGTGAAGCGGGACGTTCTCCGAGGCCAGAGTGCGAGTGTAGGCATGGGCGAGCTTGATTCCCACTGACCCGCGACCGCGGTACTCCTCGATGACCTGCGCCAGTGCCTCTCGGACGGCGGCAAGAGTCGGAAGCTCGCGCCCCACGTGAGTCTCGAGCTGCTTGCGGGCGTTGGGGAAGTGCAGCTCCAGGGCCGACTCCATTCGGAGCACGCAGGTGAAGTAGCGGGGCTCCCAGTCCTCGAACCACGGGACATTGCGGACCTGCGTCTCGAGGTTGCACACGTCCTCCGTCACTTGGCGGTACCAGTCAGGCTGCGCCGTCTTCTGCTGGATCGCCTCGTTCACCGCCGCCCAGTTGTGGTCGGTGAGCTCCTCCTGCTCGAGCCCGAAGAACCGCTGGTACATCACCAGGTTGTGGCGCCAGTAGGAGACGTTGC
>JBDKVB010000034.1 GCA_039679385.1 Armatimonadia bacterium
GAGATGCCGGGGGTGGGGCATGCCTTCCCTGCCAGTCAGTACCCCGTTGTGAGGGAGTGGATGCAGGGCCTCCTGGCTCACTAACGCAGGACAGTGATCTCAAGCTCTGCTGCCGTGGAGCACTTCCGCCTTTGGCGCATGACGAAGGTTACTCCAGGAGGAAGACAGATGAGGACGCTGGCCGTCTTTTCCGCGTTCGTGGCCCTGCTGCTATCCGCCGTGCTGAGTGTCGCACAACCCGCCATGAAGGTGAACCTCAAGCCCGGAGACAAGGCCCCCGACTTCAAGCTTCAGGCCTCCGACGGCAAGGAGTACCAGCTCTCCCAGCTCCTGGGCACGAAGGCGGTTGCGCTGTGCTGGTTCCCTCGCGCCGGAAGTGAAGGGGCCAAGATCCAGTGCGCCGCGCTGCAGGCGGCCATGGCCAGTCTGCCCACCGACAAAGTCCAGGTCTTCGGCTGCAGCACCGCTCCGCTGGACGTCACGGTAGCCTTCGGCCAGGCCGGGAAGTATGGCTTCCCGGTGCTTTCCGATTCGAACAATGCAGTGGCGCGGTCCTACGGCTGTCTCCGGCCGGACGGTCACTCAGAACGCTGGACCTTCCTCATCGACGCCAAAGGAACGCTGCTGTCCGTCAACAAGAACATCAGCGCCGAGACCCAGGGCCAGGACCTCTCGCGGATGCTTGTCGATGCCGGGCTGATGCCTGCGAGTGCAGTTCCACCACCACCTGCGACCGCAGTGGACCGCCAGGTGTCGCTGCAGGTCGGTGCCCTGACGCGCACCTGTCTCGTCCATGTTCCAGCGCCCCGTGAGGGTGCGGGGCCGATGCCGCTGGTCATCACTCTTCACGGTGCCCGCGGCTCTGGGAGGGGCGCTGTCGGCATGAGCGGCTTCAATGCCATGGCCGATCGCTATGGCTTCGTTGCCGCGTATGCGGACGGCGTCGCGGCCGTTCGGTCCTGGAACGGGCTCTTCGGAAAGATCCCCGGCGGTCAGGGCATCCTTGCCGACGACGTCGACGACATCGCCTTCCTCCGGGCGCTGATTGGGCTCCTGCACACCACCTGCAACACCGACCCGGCCCGAGTGTTCGTCTGCGGTCACTCCGCCGGTGCCTACATGGCCTACCGGACAGGCGTCGAGTTGTCCGATCTCATCGCCGCAGTCGGAATCGTCAACGGTTCCCTGGGCATCAAGTCGCTTGACGGCAAGCCCTGCGGAGCGACGATCCCCGCACCGGTTGCACCGATCTCCGTCATCCATATCGCCGGCCTCAAGGACGGCGTCGTCAAGTTCGCCGGAGGCCAGACGCCCAAGAACCTGTTCAAGTCGGCGCCTGACTGCGTCCGGTTCTTCGTCGAGGCCGACCAGTGCAATCCGACAGGCAAAGAGACGAAGGACGACGCGACGGGGGTAACCCGGACCCTCTACTCGGGCGGCAAGGCCGGCACTGAGGTCGAACTGGTCACCGTTGCCAACTGCGACCACGGCTGGCCGACCGTGGCGAAGGGTCTCTCCGCCAGTCAGGAGCTCTGGAGCTTCTTCTCCACGCACCCCAAAACGATAGCACCGACGCCGGGCGCAGGCTAGCCGCCGGAGGGCGTCGGTGCAGAGGAGCAGGGGACAGGCTACCACTTGGTCCTGCGCTACCGAATCGCCTCGTAGCGCAGGATCAGGCTTCCTCCCTTGGGTACGCGGGTCTCAAGACCTGCCAGAATCTCGCTTCCGGTGGCCTCCCGCACGGTACTCTCCAGAGCGTCGTTGACGAACTCCAGCTTGTAGCGCCGCTCCGCCGAGATGCCCTTCAGCGACAGTTCCAGCACCGGATAGGGACTCTCGTGCCGCCGGAACACATACAGGATCCCGGCGTCCAGGTCCGGCCGGTGGTACTGGAAGACGCACCAGTGGTCAGGGTCGATGCTTGGGCGAGTGTGCACGTACAGGTCGCCATACCAGTACTTCTGATTCGCCTTCGCCTCGGCGATGAGCTGCTGGGCGCGCTTCATGGGGAAGTCGGCGGCCCGGTAGTCTAGCTGCAGGATCGCTCCGGCCGTCTCTCCGCTGCGCAGGTCATAGGCTTCCGGTGCCCAGGTGCAGGCGGTGTGGAGCGGCACGTACTGGCCCAGTCCGCAGCTCTGAGCCTGGTTCCAGTCGACGTGCCCCGGTGAGCAGCTCGTGTCGCTGCGCCATAGCGGCATCGACCGGTGGAGCATCTCCAGGTCCATTCGCCGCCCGCCACTGGCGCAGTTGTCGATCCGCAGGCCGGGGTGCTTGGCCAGAAGCTCCTCCCACATCTCGTAGAGCCCCTCGACGTAGCGAATCTCCGTCATCCCCTGCCGGTCGGGAGCGTCGGCTGCCTGCCAGAACCGCAGCGGGTCGATGTTGAAGTCGTTGCGGTAGACATCGATCCCGTACTCCTCGATGCGCCGCGAGAGCAGGTCGGTCAGCCACCGTCGGGCCTCGGGGTCATCCAGCTTGAACAACCCACCGGCTGCGCCGCCGTGCACGAACTGCGGATGCTCGCGGGCGATCTGGGTGCCCTCGGCGACCCTCTCAGGCTCGAACCACACCACGAACTGCAGGCCCTTCGCGTGGCAGGCCTCGGCGACCGGCTTCAGCCCACGCGGGAACTCCTTCGGCTTTGCGCTCCAGTTGCCGACACCCTTCGGGAAGCCGCCCGGGAACCAGGCGGCATCGAGCCAGTGGGTGTCGCAGCCCAGGTTCGCCGCTGCCTCCACCGCCTGCACCTGCCCCGCTTCCGTTGCCCACTCCGGCACGGTCCAGCTGTAGCGGTCGAAGCACTGCAGCGCTACCGGCAGTCGTATCGGACGCGAATCCTGCTGCGGCACATAGTGGAACAGCAGCAGGCGCCGGAACTGGTTCTGCGCTGCTTCCCGGTCGCCTCGCCAGGGCATGAGCAGGATGCGGGGTGTGCGGATGCGCTCGCCGGGGTGCAGGATCAGGTGCGTCTTCTCCATGCCCGCCGTGATTCGCGTCGGACCGGTGCCGCTTCGTTCGAAGTCGGCGGCCCATTGCCCGGTCCAGCCCACGGCGACGATCGCACCCAGGTCGTTGTACTGGAGGTTGAAGAAGGGCACCGCGCTGATCGACGACGGCCTGCCTCCCGTCGGTGCGAGGTGCAGCGACTTGCCCGGCTCGAGCTTGCTGGTGAAGGGCAGGAAGGACTGCTCACCGCAGGCGTCGCCGGAGAGTTGGTGGATCTGCAGCGGAGTGCCTCCGTAGCCGCTGCGCAGCATCGTGTCGAGCGCCTGGATGCTCTCCAGAATCGGCGTATCCGCAGCGCCGGTGTTCTCGAAGCTCAACACCCAGTCGACCGCCGCGTAGCGGTCGAAGCACTTGGCCTCTGCCCGAACCACCAGCCCGGTCTTGGCGTCGCGCCAACTGACTTCGTAGATCGTCGCTCCGTCGGCATGCCGGGTCGACACCTTGCGCTCCCAGGTCGGGAGTAGCTCCGCCGAGGGCTTGCCGTCATAGACGAACCCGAAGGGCGCCGTCGTGCCTCCTGGGAGCAGGTCGATCTGGTTCTGGTCAAGCCACAGCGCGGAGCCATCCTGCATGTCGAAGCGGGCGTCGGCCCAGTCTGCCTGATCGTGGGCGACGCCGTCCTCTGTGCAGTCCACCTTGAGGACCAGCTCCTTCGCACCGGGCGTCAGGGCGACGGTCGCCTCGACGGGTTCCTGACCGCCGCGGAGGACCTCACTGCGGAAGGCCTCCTTGCCGTCGACCTCGACCGTGAACCGCACACTGCCCCGGACGCCGCCGGTGTTGTCATTGTTGTCGATGCCGAGGGAGGCGCGGAAGGCCTTCGCGCCCTCGGGCACGCGCACAGCAATCTCACTGTTCGCGTGGGTGCCGAGGCCATGCTCGAAGGACTGCCGGCCGATCCGGATGGGCGTGTCGATGCAGGAGCGGCGGAACTGGAGGACGCTGTGGTCCTGTCGCCGGACTTGGAGGTCGACGCGGGGACCGGTGAGGCCGGGCTGGGTGCCGGAGAAGACCTGGGCGCACCACTCCTGAACCTGGTGGATATCGCTGGGTGTTGCCATGACGGCGTCATCGGAGTACTCGAGGGGCAGGTCTCGATCTTCCATAGTCCATCCTTGCAGTGCCGCGCCGACGCAGAGGAGAGCGAACGCCGGCCAGAGTGAGTTACGCGCACCCATGCTCATCACGCCCAATCTCATCACGCCACGCTACCGCCCGCACCCGTCAACCAACCGCAGCCGTCAACGGGGTGGCGGTGTTCCTACCGAAGCTCGTGGGGCTCGTACTAACGCAAACCAGCACTATCGTTAGTAGCCCGCCGGGCTGTTAACGATTCGATGCCCTTTCGTTAACAGCACAGGCACCGACCAGGCCCTGCCGTGCAAAGACGGGGAACCTCAGTCCCCTTGGGCGGTGCCCTCCGTCCGGCGATTCGCTATGCAGCTGCCGAGTTCCTTCAGGGGAGGGAGGCCACCCGCGGACCACGGCAGCCGCGCCGCGGTCTGTTGCTTCTCTTGGGAGCAGGCGGTACGCGAAGCAGCAGATGTGGTGATGCCCCTGTCCGAGAAGGGACAGACGGCACGCAAGGGATCGCTGTTCGGGTTCGGTCCGCTGCCCGTCAGTCGAACCTGAATCCGAACAACCCACCGTCCGCGCCTTTGTCCGTCAGCCTGGTTGGCAGTACGTAGGTGGACTCGAAGTCGGACGGCAGGAGCGAGGCCGGGAAGTCATCCTCATTCATGGTAACGATGTACTGAAGCCCTGTGTCTGCGGTGAAGTCCACGCCGTACCGCAGGGCCTCGGCTACCTGTCGTTCGTCGACGGCATCGAAGATGTGGCTGTCGTGGATGACGAAGCCCGGGCCAAGCCCCTGCCTGGCCGCCATGGTGGCTACCGTCATATCAAAGCAGAAGATCGCCATGCTCTTGACGCCGCGACTGCTGTCGCCGTGAATCTGCGGGGTGATCTGCACTCCGTTGGACGCGGCTTCGATGGTGAGCGTCCCACGCCCGGCGTCACCGTAGATTCGGCTGGTGATGGCCTGGAAGGTCCTGATCGTCTCGTCAACAACCGATGTTCGCTCGGAGAGATCTCGCTGCAGACGTAGATGCAGTTGCTCGACCTCCACCCTCAGCTGCGTCCGCTCCTCCTCGACCTTGCGTGTCTCCTCCAGCTGCGTCCCCAGCCGCTCCAGCGCGACCTGCTCGCGCGTCAGTTCGCCCTGCAGGTGCCCAAAGTGCTCCAGCGCACCGTGGGACTGGAGTATGGACATGATCTCGGCACGACGGGCATCCAGGCTCTCGACCATGCTGTCTCGCTGGCGAATGCGCTCGCGGGCCACAAGCAGTTCGCCCTCGAGATAGAGCCGCCGGTTCCTGATCACAGACATGTGGAACTCGCGGACTTGGTCAAAGCGCGCCCGCACCACCGTTGGCATCAGAACGCCAAGTTCTGTGAAAACCGACAGGCAATCATCATCCTGTGGTGGAGCCTCCGATGCTATGGCTGACTCCATCTGCTCGACAATCACATGGTCAAGCGTGTTCTGGTCGGCTAGGTCTGCAAGGCTCGATGTGATGCCGGAAGCCTCACGCTCCAGTTCAGCGTACCTCGGGTGCACGCGGAATGTGTCTAGCTCCTCCTGCAGGTGCGTCGCCCGTGTGAGGGCCCTGGCGTGCTCGTTCTGGACCTCAGCGCTGGAGGCTGCTGCATCAGTCGCCCTCTTCCGGAGAGTTTCGTCCCTGTCGCGCATCAGTTGGCGTTGCTGGGCCAACCGCCAGTCGAGACCAAGGAGGTACGACAGGTTGACCTGCCAATCCCAGACGAGCTGCTGGCGAGTATGCGTGCGCGGCTCGTGGAAGCCACCGGACGCCTCCTTCCTCGCGAAGTATGCAAGGAGAGACCGGAGAGAGGGGGAGTACTGCTCTCGCCGGTCCGCGGCCTCTGAAGCGAGACCAAACACGCTCGCGCCTAGGCAAGCCCTCCATGCCGTGATGTTCAGTGAGCCAGCAGGCGGGGCGGTCGTGCCCGGCACCCCGATGTACGTGATCACCGGCTTGGACCTAGCGCTGGTTGTGCGAGAGACCTCGAGCCGTGTGTTGCCAACGTCCACGCTGGCCTCGAACTTGTACCCCCTGAGAGCCTCACGTTCTAGGAGATCGCCTCGCTCCCCTCCGAGGAGGTACCGAACCAAGTCGACCAGACTGGACTTCCCTGCTCTGTTCCGCGTGTCATGGCGGGTGGACTCATCGCTCTTGGTCGCCAGGAGCACATTGAGACCTGGTGCGAACCGGAGCCTCTTGAATGTGGGGAGATCGCTGTCTATGTAGTAGATCATCTCGGCTGTCTCCGGAGCGTGCCGTCATGCATCTCAACAAGGCCCATGGCGTAGAGGCAGTCGAGGGCAAGCACGAACCAGTCATAGGACAAGCAGGAGGGTGCGGTGCCGACGCCCTCGTCAGCACGGAGGGTCTCCCACACTTGGGAGACGGTTCCTGGAGTGTCGAGGGCTAGCAGTATCCTGGCCCCTACCGCCAGGAGCGATCGGTGTTCCGGGAGGTGCTTGGTTGGGAGTATCATGGTCGTTCAGTGCCCCGCGGCGCCTCGAATATCTCACAGGCGTCGAACAGATAGGTGAGTACCGCGTACACAGCGCAGCAGCGTTTGGCCGGGGCCAGAAGGTCGCCGCCGGCGAAAACCATGAGCCGGTGATAGATCTCATCAGGCGACAGGTGCTGCTCCTTCAGGACAGCGTACTCTTGCCCAAAGCGAGTACAGATCCTCTCACCGTACATCGCATCGTAGTAGCTTGAGATGAACTCATGCACGCGCGGGGCCCAGCGCTCTCCAGCCCGAAGAAGCGTGACAACCGCATCCGACAGGCCATTTGCAGTGATCTTGCTCGCCGGCACCGGACGAATCCACCGCGGGGGCACGGGGCTCGCCTCTCCCACGTGGTCGAGGACGGCCTCTAGGTCCCCGTAGCCCAGACTGGCAAAATCAGCCAGAGCGGGAGGGGCACCGAATATCGCAGCAGCGTCATCGTCCGAGAGTTCAGCCACGATGCGCTCAAGTTTGGATGGCCCCCAGTGCCCGACAGCGACGTCCTCATGTTCCTGGTCCAGTGCGTACAGTGCCTGCACGGCCTGGGGGGGAAGCCCTTGGCGAGCGTTGTGGACAAAGGTCCAGTTCTCGAAAGCATACTGATCGCACCAGTGCTCCATCGCGCCCCGGAAGTCGTTAGTGATCTTCTCGGTGCACTCGTGCGGGCTCATCCTCTCGGGGCCATAGCAGGCAAAGCAGCGCTTCTCTGGCACAAGAAAGCCATCGCAGGAGAAGTCGCCCACGGCCCCCCAGGGCTTGGGCATCAGGAACTGATCGCCGTACCGGCGGCCCATTATGTCCCAGAAGAGAGTCTGGAAGGCTGCCCCGAAGGCACGATACAGGTAGATGTCGAGCCTGCTAGTATAGTGGGCGCTCCTGAAACTGTCCATATTCTCCCCTGGTGCTTCTGCGGCCTGGCAGGCAGAACTCCCGGCCGTGTCTGTTCGCGAACGCTGCGATCGACTTGGCGAGTTCCTTGGCGTCAGGAGGGGCTGACCTGTACTCGACGAACTGACCCTCGCACACGCCGCTGACGATCAGGCCCTGCAAGTCCTCGACGCCCCGACTTCCAAGACACTGGCTCGGCGACGGGCCCGGTCGACATCCGTAAGGAGAACGTGGGAAGGGTGTGGAACTCCTCACTGTCCCCCGGTTGGGGAGGCGTTTCGCCGCAAATCACTAGATCACCTTCAGGCTATCTGCAGATTGTGCAAACCCTTCGGAGTGATATGATGAGTCCACAACCCATCACAATTGCCGCGGTGCAGCCCGCGGTGGCAACCTGCAGCGACGACCATCCCAGGATGGTCGCGAAGGCCTGGGAACTCGTGGCCAAAGCCGCCGACCAGGGCGCCCAACTGCTCGTCCTCCCCGAGTGCTTCAACGCCATCGGCCTCGACCCCGAGGAGACAAAGCGTCAGTCCCAGCAGGCCGAAGCCTTCGTCGATGCAGCCCGGGAGCGCTGCCGACAACTCGGCGTCTGGCTCCTGCTCCCCGTCATCGAGCAGCGGGGCGACCTGCGCTTCAACGCCGCCCACCTGATCGCACCCTCCGGCGAGATCGCCTTCACCTATGACAAGACCCACCTGACCATCACCGAGCGCCGCGACCTGGGCCTCACACCCGGCGAGTGGATCCCCGTCGTCGATACGCCCCTCGGCCGCCTCGGCGTCATGATCTGCTACGACGTCTACTTCCCCGAGGTCGCCCGCCTGCTGTCCCTGCGGAAGGCCGAGGTCATCCTGTTCCCCTCCCTCCAGCGCTCCGACACCCCCGAACGGTGTATGCTGATGAGCCGGGTGCGGGCGATGGACTGCGCCTGCCACCTCGTGCGTGCCGGCTACGGCCTCCCGGCGACCGAGGCCTACACCCCCGGCAAGGTCTACGGGCAAAGCTGTGTGATCGCGCCCGACGGAACCGTGCTGGCCGACGCCGGCCTCCATGAAGGCCTGGCCCTGGCACAGGTCGACCCGCACACACCCTGGACCCGACACCGCTGCAGCGGAGCACCTCCCGAGCCCGTCCGCGACTTCCTCCAGGAAGACCGCCGCCCGGAACTCTACGGGGACCTCACGCGACCCACTTCGACCCCCCTAAGCACCTGACAGCAGGTGTCAGGTGCTTAAGGCACGAAAAGCGCGCTGCGTCGGCACCGGGTCCTTGCCCTGAGGCCGACGATTCCGCTCGAAGGAGCCTGCCATGATGCGCCCGTCACTCTTTCTGCCGCTGCCCTTTCTGCTCCTGAGCCCGTGTCTCGCCCAGCAGCCCAGCCTCAAGCTGGCGACCAATCGCCCCGGTAACCTCTACGACTACCTAACGCCGGTGACCGTCTCCGTCAGTGCCACCGGCCTGACCGCGCCCCAGTGGACGCTCATGGACTTCGACCGCAAGACCGCCGCCTCCGGCAAGGTGAGCCTGACCGACGGCAAGGGCACGATCTCCCTGGGCCGGCTGCCGCTGGGCTACTACGAATTGACCTGCGCCGAAGGGCCAACCACCGCCAGGCTGCCGCTGGGTGTGATCAGGGACCATTCCGCTGCCCCGCCACGGGACACGCGGCTGAACACGGACTCCTCGATCGTCTGGAACTCGCGGCGTGAGGACTTCGAGGCCCTGGCGCAGATCCTGCGCATCGCCGGGGTCGGCTGGGCTCGCGACCGCTTCTCCTGGGGCGGCACCGAGCCCCAGAAGGGCGTCATCGACTACCAGCAGTACGACCCCTGTGCCGAGGCCTACGCGAAGGCCGGTGTACGCCACTACAGCCTCTTCCACGACACCCCCGGCTGGACCCGCGGCAACAACCCGGCCACCAAGAACCCCACCGACCTGCGCGAGGTGTATGCCTTCACCAAGCGCCTCGCCCAGCACTACAAGGGCCGAGTGAGGGCCTGGGAGATCTGGAACGAGCCGGACATCCCGCACTTCTGGCCGGACCTGGGCGACACTCTTGCGGGGCTGCAGAAGGCCGCCTACCTGGGGTTCAAGGCCGGTGACCCCGACCTGATGATCCTCCAGTCCTCCTTCTGCCGCGGGTACTGCAACTTCGACGAGTGCCTGATGGAAGCGGGCGCGAAGGACTACTTCGACATCTTCAACTGGCACGTCTACGCTCCGCCGGAGGGCTATCCCAGGGTGCTGGGGCAGTACCTCGAGCTTCTCGACAGGTACGGCTGCGCAGATCGGCCGGTGTGGCTCAGTGAGGCCGGTATCCGCGTCGAGGCCACGGAGCCCGGTGGTGAGCTGAACGCAGCCGCTGAACGTGCCCAGGCTGAGTTCGTGCCCAAGTGCTTCGCCTACAGCCTCGCGGCCGGGACAGACCGGGCCTTCTTCTTCATCTACCCCTACTACCTGGAGCGGGGTGTGCAGTTCGGCTCGATGCGCCGGGACCTGTCACCGCGACCGGGATTCATCGCCATCGCCGCCGCGGTCGACCTGCTCGGCGAGGCCAAGTACCTGGGCCAGTATCCGCTGGAGAAGGCCTCTGCGCTGGCCTTCGAGACCCCGCGGGGCAAGGTGCTCGTGGTCTGGAGCGAAAAGCCGCAGACCGTGGAGTTCGCAGCCCCGGCGACGGTGAAGGTAGCTGATCTCTTCGGCCGCGAGACGAATCCCGCGCTCTCCGAGGGCAAGCTGAATCTGACGGCCGGCCCGGCGCCGCAGTATGTGATCGGCCTCGGCGACGACCTGACCGCTCATCTGACCGGCGAGGTCCGCCCGGCAGGCAAGCTCCCGGACAATCACCCCTGCCCGGTGGTGGTACGTGGACAGGCGCAGGTGCCGACCATCGACAAGGCCCGCAACTGCTACCTGATCACCTCGGAGCCCTTCAAGTACACCGTGGAGGTGTGCAATCTGACCGATGCCGCACCCGCGCGGGGAGAGATCGCGCTGGAAGTGCCCGCCGGCTGGACCAGCGAGCCCCGGAAGGTGACTGTGTCGCTGGAGCCTATGGGCCGAGCAGTGCTGGAGTTCACCTTGAGCGGAGAGGTGCCGGTAGGGAGCGTACGCAAAGTCTGGGTGCGCCCCAGCTTCCCGGGCGTGCAAGGTACGACGGTGCAGCCCTCGGTCTCCTACTTGGGCCTGGACGCGAATCGCGTGAAGCCCCGGGAGACGCTGGACCTGAAGCTGGGTGACCCGAAGCGGTGGGTGGTGAACGTGGCGGGCAACGGGAAGCAGGAGATCGTTGCGGGGTCGGAAGGCGGCATCCGGTCCACGATCAGCTTCGCCGGACCGGGCGACCGCTGGTGCTATCCGCAGGCGAAGTTCGACCCGCCGGCGGACTTCTCGCACTATGACGGCATCGCCTTCGAGTACCGCTGCCACGGGGACGACGACAGCACGGTAGTGCGCCCGCAATTGATCGAGCAGGGCGGCTCACTGTACCATATTATGTCCGACTGGAAGGCGACGCAGGCCTGGACGACGAGGCAGTTCCCCTTCAGCGACACGGAGTGGGCCAGCTTCTCAGCGGCTGATGCCAACGGGAAGCTGGACCTAGACAAGATCGTGTCGCTACGCCTCGGGCTGAACACAACGAAGGACAAGGTGTGGCTTGAGGTCCGCAACGTGCGGTTGATCAAGTTCTGAGGGCTTCGCGCAAAGACTAACACGCCCGGCGCCTCGTGTATCCATGGCCGAAGCGCCGGGCGCGCTGTGCTCCATCCTCGCTGTGCCCGTTGCTTACTTCACCGGCTGCCAGGCGAAGAGGTCGACGTTCATCGAGCCGCCCATCTGCTCCATCCGCAGCCGGTGCTTGCCTGCGGTCAGGTGGAAGCTCATCGGCCGCCCCTGCTTGTCGCTGACCAGGAAGTACCGCCAGTCGTCGGTCACACGGCAGAAGCCGCCGGTGTTCTGCATCTGGGCCATGCAGGACACGGCTGAGCCAGTGCCGGCGTCCACCGTCAGCTCCCTCAGGATATCGTCATACTCGCTGGCGCCACGGACCAGAAGCTGGTAGTCGCCCTCCCGGGGCACCTCGAAGGTCCACTCCGCCCACTGCCCCAGAGTATCCCAGGTGGTGTGCGCCACACCGCCGGAAGCCCCGATCTTCTCGACCACCTTGCCCTTGACGTCGCCCTCTGCCGAGGGCTTCTCGGCCTCGGAGATCAGGGAGCCGGAGCCTGGTCGGAAGTCCCTGGCCAGCATCGTCGCCGGGCTGAAGCTCAGGTTTTCGGTCTCGAGCTTCACACCGGGCAACTGCGCCGGTCCGCTCAGAAGCAGAAGATGCCTGCCCTTGGTCAGCCACAGGTTCGTGCTACGGTCGTCGCCCTCTGCAAAGGTTAGCGGCCGGTTATCCAGCGTGGCCGTGAAGGCGGTGCCCGCGGGCAGGTCGAGGCTCAGTCGGCAGCGATCCATCTTCGCTACGTCGAAGGAGGTCCACCAGTAGCTGCGGATCTCCTCACCCATGGGCAGACGGTAGCCCTGCCAGTCAAGGCCGTTCCGGCTGACCTTGAGTATCTTGCCAAGGTCGAGACCGCCCTCCAGCGCGAACTGGCTGTCTCCTGCGGGTACCTGTCGGGCCTGTCCTCCGAGCACCTGGATCGAGGACGCCTCGGCCACACTCGCATTCACAAGGGTACCCTCGGGGTTCCTGACCAAGGAGTAGTTGCCCGACTGGCCGGCGCGGAATAGGTCTCGGCCCTGGAGCTTCAGGTAGGTTCCGCCGATCAGGATCGCCCGGTCTATCGTGCCCTGCGCGTCCGTGGTCACCGAGCTCACGGTGCCGTCGCTCTCGAGACCGGCCACTCGCAGCAGGCCGGTCTGCCCGCGCTGACGGAAACAGGTAAGGGTGGTCTGTTGCGGGGTCTTGCACTGGGCCGCCAGGCCGCCCTGAGCCGGGATCGCCTCGAAGGTGGCGTTGTCCGTGTCGCCCTCGCGCTGGATCTGCAAAGCGACCAGGAACTCCTCGTTGCTGCGCTTGCTCTGTGGAGTCGCCGTGAGAGTCCACTCATGCGCGTACTGATCCGGCGGCACCGGCCGGGTGCTGTAGCCATCCACGGGCTCCACCGGGTAG
>JBDKVB010000035.1 GCA_039679385.1 Armatimonadia bacterium
TCAGCCCCAGCGTCGTCCCCAGGGCGTCCGGCAGGTACCAGGCCTCCGTTGCCGGGTCACTCTCGCGGCGGTGCGCGACCAGCGCGTCGTAGACCGAGGGCCCTTCGCTGACAAAGTGCGTCGCCGCGCCCTGCGCCGGCCGGCTCAGCACCAGCTTCTCGCCGTCGAAGGCGAAATAGGTAACCGCGCTATCCTCCTCGCGCCATACCCGCTTCATCTCCGCGTCGTAAGCGTTGCGCAGGCTGCCGGTCGGCGTCGCAATCCCCCTCAGGCTCTCGTCCACATCCCAGGTGAAGTACGTCCAACCCTCGACGTCGTGCTTGCTTGCCATCGCCCCGTCGGCTTGCCACTGGTAGTAGGTCAGCGCCCACTCCGCTGGCCTTGTCCAGCTCCTCCGCCCGCCCCAGGTGTGTGTGGACACTGTGTCGATCAGCTCTCCGCCGCTTCCCGCCCATACGTCACCACCCACGCGGTCTCCTTCAGCTTTACCAGCCCGGCCCGGCGCACAAGGGCCTCACCCATCGCACTGTCCCCGCGGAAGCTGGGCAACCGAACGTAGCGCCCGTGCGTGCGTAGCACCCCACATGCACGTGCTCTTCCGAGGAAGATGCACAGCAGTTCCTCCAGATACAGGCGCAGTGGACCGAAGGCAGCATAGCCACATATGTCACACCACGGGATCATCACGCCTTTCCCCCACCAACCGCACACCACCACGGCTTCTCCGCCCAGACGCACCATCTCGCGATGCACCGACAGTATCTCTCGCAGGACGTTCACGCAGGAGGCGACGATCAGGACCAAGTTGGCGCAGACGGCCGCCCAGGTCACCAGAGGCACCGCAACCTCGGCAGCCCGGCATCCCTGCAACGTCTCCCAGAACCCCACCAGGAGCATTCCGGCGGAAGCACCCAGACACAGTGACACAGAGACACGCAACGCTCGCTCGTTCCGTGACCGCTCTGGCCTCCAGATCTCAGCACTTGCCCAGTCCTGCATCTTCCTCACACCCCCAACGCCGCGTGTGGGACCGGCTGCCTGTGCCGCGGGCGCGTCCCTCGTGACAGGCACCACTTGTAGGCGTCGAGGCAGCTGTCAGACAGGGCCTCTCGTTCGTCCTCGCAGGCTTTCGTGTTCAGTGCGTACCCGAGACTCGATCCTGCCAGATACCCACCGCAGAGAGCCATCAGCCACCACCCACTGATGAAACGACCGCCCAACCAGATTCCACCCCCGCTCGTTCCCCACGCGCCCGCGACGCCGGCGCACAAGCCCGCCACCAAGTCCTGAACAGTCGTGGTGACAGTCGTCTCGCACCGGCACTGAAGGTATACCCTCTGTACGTCACGCATGCAGGCGGCGTATCTCTCGAGGCACGTGACATCCCAATCCGGGGCGTCTGGGTCGTCGCGTTCCATCCCCCTGGGGTCAAACATGCGCACAGGATCGCTATGCACATAGACGTAGGGCGCGCCTTCTGCACCCACCGGGTCCCTACTCACGAATCTTCCCGTTCCAGCGTCGTACCAGCGGTGCCAGAGGAGGTGGAGGGCGAAGGTGTCCTGGTAGTATCCGTAGGCCCCGACGTAGTTGTAGGGGTCACCGCCGATGCCGCTGCTGTGCAGCGTGCTGCCGAAGGCCTCGTACAGCCGCGAGCCGATCAGGCCGCCCGTGTTGTCCGTCATGCCGACGGTCGAGCCCAGGGCGTCGAACAGGTACCAGCGGGAGGTCCAGCCCGGAGTCTCGTAGCTGGAGCCCGCCAGCGGCGAGTAGATGCTGGGGCCTTCGTTGTGGTACAGAACCCATGACTCGGGGCTTGCATCCGCCACGTAGCGCCGGGCCGCCACTTTCTCGCCGTCGTAGAGGTAGCGGTTGCTCCAGCTTCGCACCGGCAAGCCGCCACCCTGTGAAAGGCCCATGCTGACGCGCTTCATGTCCGCATCATATTGATGCGCGACCGACACATAGCCCCCAAGCGGCCCGAGATACTCGGCCTGGGTCAGCACCTCATCCACATCCCAGGTGAAGTAGGTCCAACCCTCGACGTCGTGCTTGCTTGCCATCGCCCCGTCGGCCTGCCACTGGTAGTAGGTCAGTGCACCGGCGGTGCTGCGCTCCAGCGTCAACTGGTTCAGCGTGT
>JBDKVB010000036.1 GCA_039679385.1 Armatimonadia bacterium
CGGTCTCTACCACACCGACACCGATGCGAGCGGCAATTTCGCAATAAACATACCGGTCGGCCAGTACCGGATCGCCGTCAACCACAGTTGCTGGGCAACTCCCGACCCGCTCAAAGTGGTGCCGATGGGGAATCCCAACACGTCGGTCACAGCGCCTTGTACTCAGTAGGAGGGGCGGCGGGCAACCCTAGGGTAGCCGCCCAGTCTGCAGATAGTAGCGATACGGCCGGTGGCAAGAGCGAAGGCTCACCACCGGCCGTTCTGTGTCTGCCTGCTCCCGGACACCGCACCGCAAGGTGCCATCCTTCACCGCTTCTTGCCACGCAGAGTCGTCTGATTCGTCTCGGCCTCGGGCGGTTTCTGCTTCCAGCCCCACACCGCAAGGAATCAGCCTGTACAGCGAGGAAACCAGCAGTGTGGGTGCTGCTCCGGACGCGGCGCCCCTCTCTGAGATGCGAGCTGAGCCGATCCGTCGGATGCTGCAGATGGAACGTCCACTGACACGCCTCTGGCCGCACTGACGCCTTGCCTCACGATGCAGCGCGAGCAGTCCCGGCACCAACTGCGGACAGTGCGGACCAGGAACTGACTGGAGGGACCAAAATGGGGCATGGAGGACAGTTGTTCCGGATACTGGCAGTGATGGTTGCCCTGCTGACGGTCGGAGGCCTCAGCGCCGCCGTCGCCGCTGAGGCTCCGGGGTTGGTGGCCTACTGGCCGCTGGACACGGTGACGGGCCAGATCACCCCGGACCTCTCCGGGAACGAGGCCAACCTGATCATCGGCCTGGCGCAGAAGGTCAAGGGTGTGAGCAGCACCGGCCTGAAGTTCGACGGCAAGACCGCGCAGGCACGCTGCATGAGCGCCGGCAGCATCGACGCTGCGACCGGACTGACCATCGAGGCGTGGGTGAATCTCGACGGCCTCGACTTCTCCGGCTTCCCCTCTGTGGTGCGCAGGGATGGGGCCTACGCACTTCGGTTCAGCCAGAGCCGGATCGGGATGGTGCTGTGGTTCGACGGCAATCCGATCTCGATCGGCGGCAAGAAGACGGACTGGGTAACAGGCCGCTGGTACCATCTCGCGGCGACCTACGACGGCACGACCATGCGCACCTATGTGGACGGCCAGCAGGATGACGCGCTGGAACGGCCGACGGACAAACCGCTGGAGATGAGCACCGCCGGAGCCTTCGTGGGGTCGAGCCCGGGACAGCACTCGCTGAAGGGGACCGTGGATGAGGTGCGCCTCTACAACCGTGCGCTGACGCCGGAGGAAGTGACTGCCTCCTATCGGCGGGGGCTCGCCTCTCTCGAGACCCAGAAGGATCTTGTCTTCGAGCCGGAAGTGATTGGCAAAGCGCCCGCGCCGTTCCGCAAGCCACCCAGGGAGGTGACCATGGTGCAGGACGGGTTCCTGTGGATCGATGCCGAGGACTTCGCCGACTACGGCGGCTGGATGATCGACACGCAGTTCGTGCATCTCATGGGCTCGGCGTACCTGATCTCCACCGGCGTCGGCAAGCCGGTCGACAATGCAACGGCCAGGATTCAGATCCCGCAGGCCGGGACTTACCGGCTCTGGGTACGCGCCAAGAACTGGCTGAAGGACTACTACCCCGGCCAGTTCCGGGTGATGGTGAACGGCAAGCCGTCGGCAAAGGTCTTCGGCACCGCACCGACGGAGGACTGGATCTGGGAGTCCGGCGGCGACTGGCAGCTCCCGCAGGGCGAGACCGAACTGGCACTGATCGACCTGACCGGCTACTACGGTCGTTGCGATGCGTTGATCCTGACGCGCGACCTGAACTACACGCCTCCCTCTGAGGTCGAGGCGATTGCCAAGGAGCGCAGCCGACTGACGGGGCTGTCGCTTGAGCCGACGCAACTGGTCGACTACGATGTGGTGGTCGTCGGGGCGGGCACGGCCGGTTGCTGTGCAGCTATCTCGGCCGCCCGACATGGGGCGAAGACGGTGCTGGTCCAGGACCGTCCCGTCCTGGGCGGCAACTCCAGCCTTGAGCTCGGCGTCGGCGTCAATGGCGCCGGGAGCAGCCATCCGAACGCTCGCGAGGGTGGAGTGATGGAAGAGGTCGGCCGCGTCCAGGCCTTCTACGGCTACCGCAAGACCAGCGAACCCTTCGCCGAGGTCATGGCGAAGGAGCCAAACCTGACGGTGACCTACAACAAGCGCGTGGTTGCCGCCGAGATGGCGAGCAAGCAGGTCATCGCCTCCGTCAAGGCGGTCGACACTCTCACCGGCGCAATGACGGTCTACCGGGGCAAGTACTTCATCGACTGCACCGGTGACGGCTGGGTCGGCTACTACGCCGGTGCCGAGTACCGCTACGGACGCGAGGCCAAGAGCGAGTTCAACGAAGGCCTCGCGCCGGATCAGCCCGACGAGATCACCATGAGCGGCTGTATCATGGGGCAGTTTGCCATCTCCTACCGGGCAGAAGACACCGGCAAGCCGGCTCCCTACACTCCGCCTGCCTGGGCGCCCAAGTTCCCCTCGCCGGAGGAGTTCTGCCGCTCGCCCCGAGGCTTCACCGGTGGGCAGTGGTGGCTTGAGCACCGTGGCGACATCAACGACCTGTGGGACGCTGAGAAGGCCCGCGACGAGCTGATCCGCATCAGCTACGGCTACTGGGACTACATCAAGAACACCTGGCCGGAGCGGGATAAGGCCATCAACTACGCCATGACCTGGGTGCCCTACATGGACGCACGCCGCGAGACTCGGCGTCTCGTGGGCGACTACCTCCTCACCCAGAACGATGTGCAGAGCGCCCGGAGCTTCCCCGACCGCATTGCCCATGGTGGCTGGCCGCTGGACGTCCATCACCCCGAGGGGATCTACTCAGGTCGTGCCAGCGCCTTCTGGTGTGACACGCCGCTGCCTGTCTACTCAATTCCCTACCGCATCTTGTACTCCAAGAACATCGACAACCTGCTCATGGCTGGACGCCACGTGAGCGTGACTCACCTCGCCCTGGGGACGGTCCGCGTTCAGGGAACCCTCGCGGCGCTCGGTCAGGCTGCGGGAACGGCGGCCGGGATGGCCAAGCAGTACAACACCACGCCCAGGGGGATCTACGAACAGCACATGAGCGAACTGCAGCAGACCTTGCTGAAGGACGATCAGTACATTCCGGACCTCAAGAACGAGGACTCTCTCGACCTGGCACGGACCGCCAGGGCGACGGCATCCAGTGTGGCTGACTATGAGGAGTTCGGCTCGAAGCTGGTCCTGCCGGCGGAGATGCATGAGCTCAACATGCCTCGCGCAGTGATGTTCCCGCGTGGGCAGAGCACGCAACTGAACTCGGTGTTCGTGCTGCTGTCCTCGGCGCTGGACAAGCCGACGACGGTGACGCTACACCTCCGAGAAGCGGCCGACGGCGGCGACTTCTCCTCGACGAAGGACATTGCAGCCGCCACTGCCTCCGTTCCTGCCGGGCGGCAGAGCTGGGTCGAGTTCAAGGTCAACGCGCAGAGCAACTCGCCCTATCTGTACGTGTGGCTTCCCGAGACGCCCGGCCTGTCCTGGCGGTTGATGGAGAAGGCACCTTTCGGGTCCTGTCGGGGCTATGGCGGCGGGCCCTGGACGGTGGTGAAGAGCCAGTTCTACGCCTTCTACACCGACCCCGCGATTCGTCTCGCACTGCCCGATGCGTACCGACCGGAGTACGTGATCAACGGAGTGGCGCGAATCGTGGACCGCAACATGAACGCCTGGGCGTCGGACCCGGGTCAGGCCATGCCGCAGTGGATCGAGCTGCAGTTCCCGAAGCAGACGACCCTGAACTCGGTCTACCTGACCTTCGACACCGATCTGAATGCGCCTTACCACTCGGTCCCGACGGTCCCGCAGTGTGTGCGTGACTACGACCTATCCTACTGGAATGGCGCGCAGTGGGTGACGGTGGCCGGCGTCAAGGGTAACTTCCAGCGGCGGCGCCTCCACCGCTTCGAGCCGATCAGCACCGACCGCTTGCGACTGACGGTGCGAGCGACGAACGGTGACAAGGCGGCCCGGCTGTTCGAGATCCGGGCATACAACGAGTAGTGGCTCGGAACCAGCAGAGTAGCAGGCGGTCGCAGTGACTACCATCGCGCAAGGGATGACGGCGGATGCCACGGGCCTGTGTCTTCGTGAGCTTGCTGTTGCTGACCGTGGTGGGTTGGTGTCAGGGGCAGGAGGTCGGGTTGCTCCAGTGGGAGCGTCTGCCGGACTTGCCCCAGCCGATCTCCGGCCACTTCGCGGGAACCGTGGGCGGACGTCTGACGGTGATCGGCGGCGCATACTTCCCGGTGTCGCTCTTTGAGGGCGGCCGCAAGACCTGGGTGGACCGCATCAGGGTCCTGGATGGACCGCAGGGCCGGTGGCGAACAGCGGGCCGATTGCCGCACCCTCTGGCTTACGGGGCCACGGTATGCGATGGCGACGACCTGATCTGCATCGGCGGCGGCGATGCGACGCGCAACTACGCCGAGGTGTTCCGGCTGGCGTATCGGGGACCAGTCCTGCAGAGTGTCGCCTTACCGTCACTGCCCCAGGAGTGCGCGATGATGGGGGCAGCCAGAATCGGCAGCGTCCTCTACGTCTGCGGTGGTCAGAGGACGCCAACCGACACCCAGGCGTTGCAGTCGCTCTGGGCTTTGGATCTGCGCAGCCCTGAGCGTGGATGGCAAGTCCTCGAGCCCTGCCCGGGGCCGGGACGAATCCTGCCGATAGTCTGCGCTCAGGCCGGGGCACTGTACGTAATCAGCGGAGCCGAGCTCCTCGCGGGCCCTGACGGAAAGCCAACCCGGCGCTATCTGACAGATGCTTACCGGTACCGTCCGGGGAGGGGATGGGAAGCTCTTCCGGCGGTGCCCCGTCCGGTAGTTGCTGCGCCTGCCACGGCCTGGGGGCAAGACAATATCCTCGTGCTCGGCGGCGATGACGGATCACTGGCGCCTCGGGTGAACGAGCTGCGGGAGCGACACCCGGGCTTCAGCCGAGATGCCCTGAGCCTTGACGTGCAGACCGGCAAGTGGTCGCGGGCAGGTGACTGGCCTGCCGGTCTGGTGACGACGACTGCGGTGAGGTGGGACGATCGGATCGTGGTGGCTGGAGGCGAGGACCGACCCGGACACCGGTCCTGTCGGGTGTGGGGATTGCGGACCGGGGCTCTTCAACCCTTACGCTGACGCCAACCCAGTTCGCGGGAGCTATCGCGATGACCCACTTCTCGGTCCTCGACTACGGCATCTTCGTGATCTACCTGGTTGCCTCCGTGCTCGTCGGGTTGCTGTTTGTGAAGGAGCAACGCTCGATCAAGGACTACTTCCTTGCCGGGCGCAGTATGGGGCCGGTTGTGGTGGCAATCTCGGTACTGGCGGCGTTGTTCTCGGGCATCTCTTACCTCGGAGCGCCGAGTGAGGTCTATGCCCACGACCTGTCCTTCATGCTGGTGGGGCTGAGCTTCTTCTTCGCGACTCCCGTCACCAACCTGATCTTCCTCCCCTTCTTCTACCGCGTCCGGTTCTACACGGCCTACCAGTACCTGGAGGAGCGCTTCTCAGTCGGCGTGCGGACCCTGTCCTCGGCGCTCTTCATCATCCGCGTGCTGCTCTGGCTGGCGTTGGCGACCTACGCTCCGGCGCTGGCCTTGGAGCAGGTCACAGGGATGCCGCTCTGGTTCACCCTTGTGGTGACGGCTGTCCTGACCACCTTCTACACAACCCTGGGCGGGATGAAGGCCGTCATCTGGACTGACGTGATGCAATTCGTGGTGCTCTTCGGGGGACAGATCGCCATCTTCTTCGTTGCCACCTCAAAGGTGCCGGGCGGCCTTGGCGGCGTGTATGAGATTGGCAAGGCCGGTGGTAAGTTCGTGCTCGACCTCAGCCTCGACCCCCAGGTGCGCGTGACCCTGTGGGGACTGCTGATCGGTGGCGCCTTCATGAACCTGGTGCAGATGGCTACCGACCAGGTGTCCGTCCAACGCTACATGACCGCCACCAGCCTGCGCGAGGCCCAGAAGTCACTGTGGATCAAGCTGGCGCTGACCTTACCGACGGCCTGGACCTTCTACCTGACCGGCGTGGTGTTGTTCGCCTTCTACCAGATCCACGGAGACCCGGTCGCCGCCGGGAAGATCGCCAAGGCCGACAGCATCCTGCCGTACTTCGTCGTCAATGAGATGCCCGTTGGGATGCCCGGCATACTGGTGGCGGCCATCTACGCGGCGAGTATGTCCACTATCTCGGCCGGGATCAACGCACTCACCACGGCGACGCTGGTCGACTTCTACCAGCGTCTGTGGCGCCCGAAGGCTGAGCCCGGCACGCTGCTGAGGCTGGCCAAGTGGTTCACGTTGTTCTACGGCGCCGTGGTGCTGGTCCTGGCCTTCGTGGTGGAGAAACTGGGAACGCTGCTTGAAGCCAGCAACAAGGCCATCGGGCTAGTCGGTGGCCCGCTCCTGGGGCTGTTCCTGCTGGGAATGCTCTCGAAACGTGCCAGCGCAAAGGGTGCGATCGTTGGATGGGCCGCCGGGGTGGCGGTGCTGACCCCGGTCTGCTTCTGCACGAAGGTCTCCTTCCTGTGGTATGCGCTGATTGGGTGCTTCGTGACAATGGGCGTCGGCTGGCTCGCGAGCCTGCTGATGCCTCTGCCGCCCGAGAAGTCGCTGGAGGGGCTGACCTGGGAGAGCCGGTACGTCGAGGAGGAAGAGGAAGCGCCAGAGGAGGAGCCCGAAGCCGTGACGGTCTGAGGGAACCGTTCCCGCAGAGGGTCATGAGCTGCGGCTGATTCTACAGTCACCAAGTGGAAGGGGAAGATGAAGATGCCTGCACAGACGGTCCTGCCGCGATGGCGCGGCTTCAATCTTCTGGAGATGTTCACCTCGAAGAGCACCGGCGAGTGGGAGGAAGACGACTTCCGCTGGATTGCCGACTGGGGCTTCGACTTCGTGCGGCTGCCGATGTGCTACCTGCTGTGGATCGAGGGCGACGACGTCTACAAGCTCAGCGAGGCCGGGCTGGCGAGGGTCGACCGGGCCGTCGAGCTTGGGCAAAAGTACCACCTCCATGTGAACCTCAACTTCCACCGTGGGCCTGGCTACTCAGTGAACCGCGAGCGCGAAGAGCCCTTCAACCTGTGGAAGGACGAGGAGGCCCTGCAGGCTTTCTGCTTCCACTGGGAGCACTTCGCGCAACGCTACAAGGGGATCGGCTCAGACAAGCTCAGCTTCAACCTGGTCAACGAGCCGGCCTCCCCCTCCGACAGGATGTCGCGCGAGGACCACGAGCGGGTGATGCGGGCTACTGTCGCGAGGATCCGGGCGATTGACGCCGAGCGACTGGTCCTTCTCGATGGCCTGTCCTGGGGCAACGATCCGTGCCCTGAGCTGGCCGACCTGGGTGTCGCGCAGAGCTGCCGGGCCTATGTGCCCATGCAGATCAGCCACTACCGGGCGAGTTGGGTGAACAGCGAGGGGTGGGCAGAGCCGACCTGGCCGCTGCAGTTGCCCGGTGGTGAGGTGTGGGACCGTCACCGCCTTGAGCACCACTACGGACGCTGGGCCGAGCTTGCGCAGAAGGGCGTCGGTGTGCACTGCGGCGAGGGAGGCGCGTACAGCTACACGCCGCACGAGGTGTACCTGGGCTGGCTGCGCGAAGTGATGGAAGTGCTCCAGGGCTACGGCATCGGCTATGCGCTGTGGAACTTCCGTGGTTCCTTCGGGATACTTGATTCGAAGCGTGAAGACGTGGCCTATGAGGACTGGCACGGTCATACCCTCGACCGCAAGGCACTGGACCTCTTGCGGCAGTTCTGACGACCCAGAGACGCAGCTTTCCAGGCGCCGGAGTGGGGACGAGGCCGATGGACCGCCGAGGCTTTGTGAAGGGTCTGGTAGGGGCATCTCTTGCGGTGGCCACGGAAGCCGCCGAGATGCCTGCCGGTCGCACCGATTCCAGGAGGACGCTCATGCCCGAGAAACGCCCGAACATCCTGATCTTCATGACTGACCAGCAGAACGGGGCGACGGTGCTCCCGGAGCACCCCTGCAAGACCCCGCATCTGGATCGTTTTGCGCAGGAGAGCGTGACCTTCACGCAACTGCACTGCCCGACGGCTCACTGCTGTCCGTCGCGGGCAAGCCTGATGACGGGGCTCTATCCCAGCAAGCACGGTGTGTTCAACAACGTCGAGACCACGACGGCCATCCACGGGGGACTGAACCCGGGGCTGACGCTGTGGGGTGAGGAGTTGCGCGACGCGGGTTACAAGATGGCCTACTCGGGGAAGTGGCATGTGTCGCGCGAGGAGGGCCCTGAAGACCGTGGCTGGGAGAGCCTGAACGGGCCCTTCCCCAAGGGCAAACCGGACGCGCGTCTGCAGCCCCAGATGTGGCAGGGCGCCAGGCAACAGCTTGCAGCTCCGGAAGCACGTCAGCGGGGCTGTGTGCTGCGGCCCGGCTGGGGAAACGTGCGGCTGTATGGTGAGATGGCGCCGAAGGGTGATGACCGCTATGCCGGTCACGGGGATACCCGCATTGTCGCACGCGGTCTGGAGGCGCTGAAGGGCTTGGCCGGCGGCGAAGATCCCTGGTGCCTGTACCTGGGTGTGAACGGCCCCCATGACTGCTACGTGATCCCCGAGTACTTCGCGAGGATGTACGATCCGGCGCAGGTTGAGCTCCCGCCGAGTTTCCGCGACGACCTCCTGGATAAGCCGCGCATCTACCAGCGGATGCGGTACCAGCACTGGGCCCAGCTAAGTGACGACGAGATTCGCGAGGCCATCGCCCACTACTGGGGCTACTGCACGATGGAGGACATGCTCTTCGGCGAGGTCCTGCAGTCCCTGGAGGCCACGGGGCAGGCGGACAACACGGTCGTCCTGTATATGTCCGACCACGGAGACTACTGTGGCGCTCACGGGCTGTGGGCGAAGGGCGTCCCTGCCTTCTCAGAGGCCTACCATGTGCCGCTGATGGTGCGCTGGCCAGGGCGAATAGCGGAGCCGGGAAGTCGGGTCGACGAGTTTATCTCGATGACCGACTTCCGGCCGACCTTCCTCGAACTGGCGGGAGCCCAGGCACGGTCCGAGCACTCCGGCCAGAGCTTCGTACCCTTCCTGCGTGGGGAGCGACCGGCAGACTGGCGCGATGCCTGGTTCACCCAGTTCAACGGGGTGGAGCTGTACTACTCGCAGCGGACCGTGACCACCAAGAACTGGCGCTACGTGTACAATGGCTTCGACTTCGATGAGATGTATGACCTGCAGCAGGATCCGGAGATGATGCGCAACCTGGTCTTCCCGGACCTCGGCGCCAGACCCGCTTCAACGCACACTCAGGGCCTTGTGGGGCCGGAGGGAGTGCCCTGGCCGCCGCTCTCGCCCGAGTTGGAGGCAGCGCGACGAGACCTGCTGACCCGCCTGTGGGGCTTCGCCCGCGAGCAGGAGGACATCATCTTCAATCCGTACCTTACGGTGGCTCAGGCGCCGCTCGGCCCGGGGCTTGTGATGTAGGGGAAAGGGAACCGAGGACTGTAACGAATAGGGGCCGGACGGTTCGCGTGACCGTCCGGCCCCTTCGTATCATCTCAACAGTCTTCGCGGCCCTCGGTGAGGCCTAGTAACCGAGGCGGAAGTCGATGGCGCCCTCGGCGATTAGCTGGCCGTCCTCATCATAGGTGGCCCAGGTGGCGGTCTTTACGCCACCGGCCTTGAACCACAGGCCATAGCGTCCCGAGTCCCACAAGATGTCGCCATAGCCGTCCTGAGGTGCCACCCACGTCACCGTTGGGCCTGCGATAGTGGCCGTCCACGGTGCCATGGTCTCCTGATCGCCGGCAGCGGAGGGTGCGCCTTTGGGGAGCGTCAACCGGAAGGAGTGGATGGCGCGCTGGTCCTCGTCAACGACGCCGTCGCGCCTGACATGATTGGCACCGACATACAGCATGACCTTCCCCTTCTCTTTCCAGGACTCCACGGTCTCGGCACTAGCTACGACACAGACGAAGCTGATCAACAGCCCTGCAACGATCCACGTCAGATGGCGGCGCATCAGAAGGCGGCTCCTTTCTGGCGACGGGCTGCAGAGTTTACTCGGCCTCGCGTAACATTAACTTGATCAGACCGAGAGCGAGTACAGAGTGAATCTTGATATAATCGAACAAACGCTCAAGTATTGTCGCCAAAGCGGCCCGCCATGTCAAGCCCCTCTTGTTACATCCATGCACCGTCTCGCCAACGCCGGTGTGTCTCCCCAGTACCCCGCCCTAACGCAGCAGCAGAACCCGGCTCTCGTAGGGGCCGAAGTGCAGCGGCAGAGCGCCTCCCTTTGCACCCTTCAGCGTCCCTCCGGCGATCAGGTCCTGGGCCTCACTGAAGCTGGCCCCGAGGCACTTGATCTCGCCGCTTCGCTCCGCATCTGCTGTGTTGATGGCGATCAGCACGTGGCGGCCATCCGCTGTGGAAAGCAGGCTCGCACGGATGTCCGCCGGCGTGAGCAGCGTGGACTCGACCCCTGCCTCACCGGCGATGGCCAGTACAATCTCACCCGCCTGGTTGGCAACGGTCCCCGTGCCCTGACGGGTGAAATCGTCCCCGACGCCCTGCCGCGTGGAGTAGGCCAGACCCAGGTTGAGCCCCGAGATCACTGCCCGTCCGTCACCGTAGCGGTTCGCCACCAGGGCCGCAGTCCCATCGGCGTAGGTCCCGAGGACCTGTGCACCCTCACAGGGCTCGAACCACTCGCGGAAGTGGCTGCCTGTGACCTCGGAGGAGCACTCGCCACTGCGGATCTCGACGGCCTGCTTGCGAGCGGAGGTCACGTCGATCTCGTGGCACCCGAAGACCTCGTCGAAACCGTCACCAGGCACCTCGCGAGCCAGAGACAGGTCGTGGTTGAAGGCGCACAGATACGGATCGGACAGCAAGGTTCCGCCCTGTCGCACGTAGTCCATAAGCGGCTTCCTTACCTCCTGCGCCAGGGCCGCCGGGTTCGGAAGGATGATCACCTTGTACCGAGCCAGCAGGTCCGCGTCGACGTACTCCTCATGGATCACGTCCACAGGGAGGTTGGCATCCCAGAAAGCCCGGTAGTAGCCGCTGAGTGAGTCGACGCTGAGCTGGCAGTTCCGATGGTTGGCCCAGTCGGTCATGAAGGTGCGGTAGCTGAAGAGCAGAGCCACGGGTGCCGGCGCGGTCTGAGCCAGCGGGAACAGGTCACCGTGTGAGTTGAGGACCCGGCCGACAACAGATACTGCCTCCAGGAGCTCGGTCGAGTTGCCGGCGTAGTCGGTGAGGCCGAAGGCGCCGATCTCCGATCCGTGCGCCTCCTTGCGGAACTGCCAGAACAGCAGGCCCTTAGCACCGTGGCGGATCGACTCCCAGCAGAACATGGCCTCGACCTCGGGCCGAATCCGCCCACCACGATCCAGGCCGCTCCCATAGTCTCCGGCGCCCAGCTCGGACTGCCAGAACTCCTTGCCCTGTGCTGCATTGCGGGTGGCGTCGGTCCCGAGACCGACGTTCATGGTCTGTCCCGGGGAGGAAGGGAAGGCGCTGTAGCCCCACTTGTCCACGGGCGCTGCGTTCTTCCAGTCATCGAAGGCCATGGCGCCCAGTTGCGGGCAAGTCACGCAGCCGCCGCCCCAGGAATGGGCGATCACGGGAGCCGAGGAATGGGGGCGGATCAGCCGGGCACGGCGATCGACAAGCGCTGCGATGTTCTCGGCGGTGAAGGTCCGCCAGTCGACCCAGTCGGCGTAACCGAAGACCCAGGTGGGTGGACGCACGTCATCCCAGCCGGACACGCGGCGTCCCCAGGCCTGCTCCAGGGCATCGAGCGAACCGTAGCGCTTCGCGAGCCAGTCCTGGAAGGCAGCGCGAGTGGCTGGGCAGTAGCAGAAGGGCCCTGGAGGGTTCTGGGCCAGGTCGACCCACATGTGGGGTTCGTTGATGGGCTCCCAGAAAGCCAGGGCGGGATGATCGGCCACGTGGGCTGCGACGCCCTCGATGAAGGAGGCTTCGAGCTGCTGGACTTCCGCATGGTCGGGACAGAGCCCTGGCCAGCCACCGGACGGCGTGTTGGCACGCTGCGAGGACTCGAAGGGCAGGCCGCGCATGTCCACATACCAGTACTGCGGGTACTCGCGGATCGCCCACTCGGGGCAGCCGTAGAGGTGGAGCAGGAAGCCCACTCGCAACTCGTTGCGGAGGGCGGTCTCCAGGAACTCGTCGAGGTAGTCGAAGTCGATCTCGCCCTGCCGGGGCTCAATCACTCCCCAGACCAGCCAGGCGCGGATCGTGTTGAAGCCGGCCTCGTGCATGGTGGCCATGTCCCGCGCCCAGTCGGAGCGGGCGGGAGTCATGCCGCGCAGGTACTGGGAGCCGAAGACAAAAGTGGGATCGGGCAGTCGGGTCGGTCGGCCCGGCCCGGAGGGAAGGTCTGCAGGGGTCATGGGCGATAGCGCCTCACTTTGTGGTGATCTGGGTTTGCTGCGGCGGGCGCCCGGCATCTCACAGACCGCCGGACATGGGCTAGTATACGAAAGGCTGTGTGCTTTTGGAAGTGACCGGGGGCGAGAAGGAGGTCGCGTCACTCGGCAGGCAGGTATTGGAGCTTGTGTAGGGAAACCTCCACCATTCTTACCCGGGGGGAATATGAGTTCATGCTTGCCAGAGTTCACTCCTCTGCCATACTCGGTATTGAGGCGTATCCTGTCGAAGTGGAAGTTGACATCACGCGTGGAATGCGCAAGTTCGACATTGTCGGTCTGCCCGACCCGGCAGTCCGTGAGAGTCGCGAGCGGGTGCAGGCGGCGATCAACAACTCGGGGTTCGAGTTCCCGACCGATCAGATCGTGGTGAACCTCGCCCCGGCCGACGTGAAGAAGGCCGGACCAGCCTTCGACCTTCCCATCGCCTTTGGTATCCTGGTGGCCAGTGGACAGGTGAGCGCCGACGACCTCGACAAGGTCGTCATGATCGGCGAGCTGTCTCTGGACGGGCTCCTGCGTCCCGTGAGTGGTGCGCTTCCAGTGTCTCTCGGGGCGCGCAAATGGGGGAGCCACTGCCTGGTGGTCCCGCCCGACAATGGCAAAGAGGCCGCTGTTGTCGAGGACTTCGAGGTCTACACGGCCGACAACCTGTACGATTGCGTGTCCTTGGTGGAGCAGGGCTTCATGGCTGACCCGGTGGAGGTGACGCCGGAGGAACTGGAGCCTGCCACGGCGCCCTATGCGATGGACTTCGCCGACGTGCGCGGTCAGGAGCACGTGAAGCGGGCCCTGGAGATTGCAGCCGCCGGTGGCCACAATGTGCTGATGATTGGGCCCCCGGGATCGGGCAAGACGATGCTGGCCCGACGGGTTCCCAGCATTCTGCCGCCGATGGCCCTGCCGGAAGCGCTCGAAGTGACCAAGCTGTACTCGATCGCCGGACTGCTGCCCAAGAAGACGGCGCTGCTGCACGAGCGACCGTACCGGCACCCGCACCATACCGTGAGCACCGCCGGTCTGGTTGGTGGCGGGTCGATTCCGCAGCCTGGTGAGATCAGTCTGGCACACAACGGTGTGCTCTTTCTCGATGAGCTGCCGGAGTTTACCTCGGCGGCGCTGGAGGTCTTGCGGCAGCCGCTGGAGGATGGGGAAGTGACCATCGCGAGGGCCCAGATGGCTCTGACCTTCCCGGCGAACTTCCAGCTTGTCGCGGCCATGAACCCCTGCCCGTGCGGGTTCTTCGGCGACCCGATGAAGCCCTGCACTTGTGCGCCGTCGGCTGTCGGGAAGTACCAGAAGCGGCTCAGCGGACCGCTCCTCGACCGCATCGACATCCATATGGAGGTACCCCGGCTGACGCCCGACGAGCTGATGGTCCGGCAGCCGGGAGAGCCTTCGGCGGCCATCCAGAAGCGAGTGGTCGAGGCACGCCGGCGGCAGTGCGAACGGCTGGCCGGAACGCCCTTCCGACACAACGCCGACATGTCCAGCAAGGCGGTGGAAGACTTCTGCCCGCTACCGGAGGACTGCAGGTCGCTGCTGCGCGCAGCCATCGACCAGTTCGGGCTCTCGGCCCGGGCCCATGACCGGATCATCAAGCTTGCACGAACCATTGCCGACCTGGAAGGCGCCGAGGGAATTCAGGTGCCACACTTGGCCGAGGCCGTCCAGTACCGGAGCCTCGACCGCAAGCTGTGGGGCTAGGCGTAAGTGCTGCGCCGGAGACCGTGACTGCCCGCCGGACTTGCCGGCTCAGGAGGACAGAGCATGGAATTCGTCGGTGTGGGGATCATGCTGTTCGTGTGGCTGTTCGTCGGTCTGATCGGACTTGCGGTTACCGTCTTCTGGATACTGGCGCTGGTCGATTGCCTCACGCGGCGTTTCGAGGACCCGATGAACCGTGTGGTGTGGGTACTCGTGATCGTGTTCCTGCACGGCCTGGGGGCGGTCATCTACTGGTTCGTCGGCCGACCCCAGGGCACTCGGTGAGCGCTTGGGCGACTTGCCCTCGCCCTACCCCGTGCTGCCGGTATGGCGGAACATGAAGTACGCCGCGGCGATCAGGCACAGCCCGGCCCAGAGGAAGTCAGTGCGTAGCGTCTGCTTCATGTAGACCACTGAGAAGCCGGCGAAGACACACATGGTGATGACTTCCTGCAGCACCTTGAGCTGGCACAGCGAGAAGTAGCGGAAGCCGATCCGGTTCGCCGGCACCTGGAGGCAGTACTCCAGGAAGGCGACGCCCCAGCTCAGGAGGATGACGGCCAGCATCGGCTTGCTCTTGAAGTCACGCAGGTGGCCGTACCAGGCGTAGGTCATGAAGAGGTTGGAGAACACCAACAGAATCACGGGGGCAAAACGGGAAATCGCAGGTCACTTCCTTCGCCACAGACTGAGGGGAAAGTATACTGCTGTGCGGGGCCGCTGAGAACCCCGGGGGACAATCTGGAAGGTGGCGGCATGACCGACGCCGTGGTTCTTGCCGGAGGGACGATCCCGGATCGAGAAGCGAGCTTCCGTGAGGCAGTGGGAGTTCCCTGCAAGAGCCTGATCCCGCTCTGCGGCCGCATAATGGTCAGCTACCTGGTGGACGCTCTCAAGGCGGCACAGGGAGTTGATCGGGTAGCGGTCGTCGGACCGGAGAGCCTGCAGGGCCATCCTGACTGCCATGCCGCCGACCTGATTCTGCCGGAGTCAGAGGGACGTAGCGAGAACCTGTTCCTGGGGGTCGACGCCTTCCCGGAGGCTGACCGGGTGGTGATGATGACCTCCGACACGCCGCTGGTGACGGCCGAGATGATCGACGATGCGCTGGCCGCCTTTGGCCCCGAGGTCGATCTCGGCTATGTGCTGGTGGCGGCTGACACCGTGTTGACCCGGTTCGCCGACCGTCCTGCGCCGCCGCCTGACGACCGGGGACGGCGGATGCCCAACTGGGTGACCCTGGGCCTGCGCGACGGACGGTTCACGGGGACCTCCTTCCTGGTCATCAAGCCGGCCGCGGCCCAGAAGCTGCGGGGCTTCATCAAGGGCGTCTTCGACAACCGAGAACTGGGCAATGTGGTACGGGTGCTTCGCCCGGTCTTCGGTCTGTGCTTCCTGCTCAAGGTCGCGCTCGTGCTCAAGTGCCCGCGGGCGAGTGGGCTGGTTGGAGTAGCCGATGTCGAGAACCGGCTGAGCAGGGGACTTGGCCTTGTGTGTCGCAGTTACGTCAGTCCCTACGCCGAGATGGCCTTCGACGTGGACCATCTCACTGACGTACTCCTTGCTGAGGAGGTCCTGAGAGCCCGGGAGTTGGGCGTCTGAGCTGGCGCCCCAGGCGTTGTCCAAGCATGGCAGCCTCCGGTAGGCTTCGCCAGTTTTCCCCGACATGAAGGAGCATCGCAAGTGGAATTCAACGAGATCAAGTTCCAGGATGCAGCAACGAAGGCGTACCTTGGCAGCCCCAGTATCCTACGGCTGGCGGACGGAGCGCTCGTGGCCACCCACGACTACTTCGGAGCCGGCGCACCCAGAACGATGGAGCACGAGTGGGGACTGGCCAGCGTCTACCGCTCGGAGGACGACGGCAAGAGCTGGACCGAAGTCAACCACATCATGGGGTGCTTCTGGGGGAGTCTCTTCGAGCACCGTGGCGCGATCTACCTGCTAAGCGTCTCACAGGAGTACGGTTCGCTGGTGATCAGGCGCAGCGACGACCGCGGTGATAGCTGGACGCATCCGCGAGACAGCCACACCGGCCTGCTCTTCGCCGGGGGCCCGTACCGCAGCGACCCGAACTACCACACCTCGCCGGTGCCTATGCTGTGCTCGGGCGGCCGGATCTACCGTGGCTTTGAGGACTGCTGGGGAGCCCGCTGGCCCCAGGGGTTCCACTCGCTGGTCATCTCCGTCGACGAGGACGCAGACCTGCTCGAGGCGGGGAACTGGCGGATGAGCAACAAGCTGGGCTTCGATCCTGCGTGGGCCCCGGCCTCCTGGCAGGCTCCGGCGCCGGGTTGGCTTGAGGGCAACGTTGTGGAAGCCCCCAACGGTGAGCTATGGAACCTCCTGCGGGTGAACTCGACGCCGGCTGTCGACGTGGCGGCGGTCGTCAAAGTCCATGACGAAGGGCGTCGGGTCACCTTCGACCCGGAGACGGGGTTCATCCACTTCCCCGGCGGGATGACGAAGTTCGAGATCCGCCGCGATCCGCAGACCGGGCTCTACCTCTCGCTCAGCAACAACAACACCGATCCGACGTGGGCCGCCCAGCGAAATGTGCTGTCGCTGTACGCCTCCGACGATCTGCTGCACTGGCGGCATGTGCAGACGCTGCTCGAGGACGATCAGGACATCCCCTGGGAACAGTCGCTGCGGTTCACGGCCTTCCAGTACGTGGACTGGCAGTTCGATGGCGATGACATCATCTACATGTCGCGCACAGCCTACAACGGCGCCCACAACTACCACGATGCAAACCGCATGACCTTCCACAAGATCGCGGGCTTCCGCAGTCTGCTCTAGGACGTGTGATAGCCTCGATACGCAAAGCAGAGCGCCCTGGCCGCGAGGAGATGGCCAGGGCGCTTTCGTACGAGAGAGCGTAACGCTACTGCGGCGCTGCGGGCTTGGCGGCGAGTTGCGCCTTGAGCCAGCAGTAGATCGTGTCCGCGATCTGCCGGTAGCCGTCGGCCGAGGGATGGACGCCGTTGTTCAGCCGCGCAACCTGTACCTGGGAGCGTGCGTTCGCGGGCCCGGTCACCGTCGGATAGTTGTTCACCGTGTCCAGGTTCACGTGTGCCGGAAGCAGCCAGATGCCCTCTGCCTCGCGTCCTCCGAACTTGGCGATCATGCGCTCCACCACACGGTGCTGGTTGCGGCGGTACTGCCACCGCGTCTGGCCGCAGTTGTAGTTGGTGCCGAAGGCATCCTGGGTCGCCGCGGGTGGCGGAAGCAGTAGCAGGCCGATGCGGGTCTGTGGACCAACCCGCCGGAACTCGGCGAGAAGCGTGTCGGCATAGCCGAACATCGTGTCGATGGTCGTCTCGATCGTCGCCTCCTGCGCTCCGAAAGTGTCGTTGCAGCCCAGAAGCACGGTGATGAAGTCCGGGGCCTTGCCTTCGCTGTTGGTCTGGCAGTACTTGGCGAAGTCCAGGGTCGGCTTGCCGTCGACCAGCGTCAGGAAGGGGCTCTTGGCCTTCGGGTCGGTGCCCTCGGTCCAGCGGGTGCAGAAGGTCTGCCAGGCCCATCCGCCGTAGCCCTCATGAACCACCTCCGGGGGCATGGCGGCAATCGGGTGATGCGTGCCGATCAGCTTCAGCTTCGCCTCACCCTCCATCCCGAAGAGCGCCCAGAGCTCCTGCGGGTAGATGGAGGCGTTCGTGAGACTGTCGCCCACGCACAGCAAGGTGAAGGACGTCCCTGCGCCTGCTGAAGCGGGCACAACATGCAGGGCGCTCTTGCCTTCTGTGAGAGGCTGCATCTGGGCGTCGAGCACCCGGAGCACCAGCTCGTAGTCGCCGACGTCGGTCTCAGCCGGCGTGAAACGCCAACGCTCCTCGTCCTGTCTGCCCTTGGTGCAGTCTACGTCGAACACCAGGCTGCGCAGGTCGCGCGCCAGCACAAGGTTGTCGAAGTACAGGTTCAGCTCTCGTCCGGGAACTACCCACAGGTCGGCGGGAAGGACCAGTCGCACACCCTCCAGCTGGGGTGCAGCAATGGCGGTCTCTTGCGGCTGCGTCGCGGGTGTTGCGGCTTCCTGTGCATCGGCAAGCGAGGTGAGCAACAGGGTCAGCGCAGCGAATCCGCAGAAGAGGAGACGCATAGCGGAACACCTCCTGGGACTTGGGCTAACAGAGTGAGGGCCTTCGATGAGCAATCAGGCAATTCGCTGTCCGGCAACGGGAGGCCTTCCGGCTCAGGGGCCCACAAGGATTCGTTGCATGAAGCGGGGAACAGACTACTCGGTGGAGATGGGATCATGGGTAGGTCGCCATTCAGCGTCCACCCTTACTCATGAGGGAGTTCAGACCGATGATCGCTCGCGTACGGATGAGTGCAGCACTTCTTGGGGCCTTTGCCCTGTGCTTCCCCGCGCTGGGGCAGCAGATGAAGGTTGAAGAACAGCTTGCGGGGACGATGCCGGCCAAGGTCGAGTCCTTCCTGGCGACGCCGGATGGTCTGCATGTGGCCGTGGTAACGACTCAGGCAGACCGCCGCGTGGTCCTTGTCGATGGCAAGGCCGGTCCGGAGTACAAGTGGATCGGTGAGCGGCGTTTCAGCCCTGACGCAAGCCGCTTCGCCTACGTGGCCTTCACCGGCGAGAAGTACCTCGTGGTCTGCGATGGCCAGGAGGGCAACCCCTATGACGCCATCGCGGCAGGCTGGCCGCAGTTCAGCCCGGACGGCAAGCGTCTCGCTTACGTGGTGCAGAAGGGTACCGACTGGATGGTCGTGGTGGACGGCCAGGAAGGACCTGCCTACACGGCGATCCTGCGCGATACCCCGGTCTTCAGTCAGGATAGCAGCGCGGTTCTATACGGCGCACAGAAGAAGGGCGCCTGGTACGCGGTCGTAGACGGCAAAGAGCAGGGACCCTACAAGGGCCTGGGCGCCGTGGCCTCGTCAGGCAAGAGATTCGCCTATGCCGCGAACAAGGACACAGCCTGGGTGATTGTGGTCGACGGCAAGCCGAGCACCGGCTTCGCCGGTGTCGCGCCGCTGAGTCCTGTGTTCAGCCCGGACGGACTGCAGTGGGCAGCCGTGGTACGCGTGGGGACCAAGTGGGCGCTCGTACTCGATGGCAAGCGAACGGCCGACTACGACGCTGTGATTGCCGGTGGCCCCACCTTCCTGCCCAATGGACGGGTGGAGATCCTTGCAACCAGGGGCGACAAGCTGTACCGCGTCCGCACACTCTTGCCCGGGACCGGGCAGATCATGATGGGGACGCCGAAGCCGAAGTAACTAGCCTTCTCGACGAGAAACAGACAAGTGGAGGAAGAGGCATGACCCGACTCGTGATCACGGGGATGCTCGTAGTGGCGCTGGTGGCAGGCTGCCTTGCGCTTGCCCTGGGCCAGGATCAGGGCGAGACCGTCCTCAGCGCGGACTTCGAGCGTGAAGGCCCGGAGACGATCGCCTCGCCCGAGATGGCATCGAAGGTGCTGGTGACCACCGACCCAGCCGAAGTGGTCGCCGGTAACCGCTCTCTCAAGGGCGACTCACGAACCTCGGAGGCGCAGTGGAACGAGTACCTCCGCTCACGGGCTGGTCTGTTCAGGCCCAGGGAGGGATACCTCGTCTCCTTCGATTACCGCGTGCTGGCACGCGAGCCCCGGGCGACGTTCTACCTCCTCTTCCGCCAGCCGGGCGGAACCGGGAATGTAGGTTGGGTTGACTGGCGAGGGGAGCCGGGCGAGAAGGGACACATCGACGCCACGCTCCCGGCGAGCAGCACCCCTGACTTTGCTCTCATTTTGGGCATCCAGTGGCGCGGCGCCCTGGCCATCGACAACCTTGTGATCAGGACAGACCCGCAACAGCGGCCCGAGGGCGACAAGCTCCCGGCACCCGAGCGGACCTGGAAGTCGACCGGCAACTGCGCCTACTATGTTGACTCCCAGGCCGGAAACGATGCGGCGGACGGCCGATCCGAGCAGACCGCCTGGAAGAGCCTGGACCGTGTGAACGCCGGCGAGTTCAGCCCCGGCGACCGGATCCTGCTGAGAGCGGGGTCTGAGTGGTCCGGATATCTTGCGCCCGGAGGCAGTGGGCAAGAGGGAGCGCCGATCCGACTCGAACGATACGGTGATGGCCCCAAGCCGCGGATCAACGGACAGGGCAAGACGCTGACAACGCTGCTGCTTCTCAATGTGCAGCACTGGGAAGTCAGCAACCTCGACATCACGAACACAGGAACCCGCCGACAACCAGGACGCACCGGCGTGCTGGTGAAGCTGCAGGACTTCGGCGTCGCTGAGCATATTCACCTGCGCGGACTCGACGTTCACGATGTGAACGGGAGCCTCGTGAAGTCCCAGGGCGGAGGCTCCGGGATCCACTGCGCCGCCTCCGGGGCAACGGCAAAGTCGCGCTTTGACGACCTGCTCATTGAAGGCTGCCATCTCCAGCGGACCGACCGCAACGGCATCACAATGAACGGTTCCTGGGCGCGTCGGGACTGGTTCCCGAGCACCCGCGTGGTGATTCGCGGCAACCTGCTCGAGGACATCGGTGGCGACGGCATCGTGCCGATTGCCTGCGATGGCGCACTCGTCGAGCACAACGCCCTGCACGGCGGCCGACAGCGATGCCGGGATGCCGCCGCCGGAATCTGGCCCTGGAGCTGCGACAACACGGTGATCCAGTTCAACGAGGTCAGCGGGATGAAGGGTACCGTTGACGGCCAGGGCTACGACTCAGACTGGAACTGCCAGAACACCGTCCTCCAGTACAACTACAGCCACGACAATGAGGGCGGGTTCATGCTGGTGTGCAACAACGGCGGATCGGTGATGCCCTACAGCATCGGCAACATCGGCACCCTCATCCGCTACAACCTCAGCCAGAACGACGGCTGCCGGACCTTCCACATCACGGGGCCCTGCAAAGACACCAAGATCTATAACAACACTATCTATCTCGGGAAGACCCTCGACATCCCGATCCTGCGCCCCGGCAACTGGGGCGGGTCCTTCAGCGACAACACGCTGTTCGCCAACAACCTCTTCCTCGTGGAAGGCAAGGCGAGCTTCGATCTGGGCGGCATGACCGGCACGGTGTTCGAGGGGAATGCCTTCTATGGTGAGATAGCGCAGCGGCCTGAGGATGCTCGCGCGATCCTCGCTGATCCACTCCTGCGGGCAGCGGGAACTGGGGCCGACAGCTTCGCCTCGCTGGATGGCTACAAGCTCAAGGAAGGCTCGCCCTGCGTGGGTGCCGGTCGGGTGATTCCCGACAACGGCGGACGGGACTTCTGGGGCAACCCGGTCCCGGCAGGCAGCAGGCCAGACGTCGGCGCCTACCAATCAGGCGCAGAGAGATAGAGCGGCGGGGCAAAAGGAGTCAGGACGTGAGCCTGCTGCGACGCCGGGTGTCGAGCTCCCGGCGTGCTCCTTTTTGGGACCATGCCTGACGAGACGACGCAACGGAGCGAAACGCAATGGCAAGCCGGTTTCGGTACGGCGCGCATGCGTACCTGTGGACCGATCACTGGTCCGACGAGGCGCTGGGGCTGCTGGACCACGCTCGCGAACTCGGTGCGGAGCTCTTTGAGATCCCCTTGGGCGAGGACGTGGAGTGCAGCGAGGAGGCCGTCAGGCGGCGTAGGGAAGAGGTAGGGCTGGAGCTGACGGTCGGGCCGGGAGGCCAGTGGCCGCCGGCCTGCGACCTGTCCTCCGATGACCCCGACGAACGTGCACGGGCACTGTCTTGGCACGCTGAGATGATCCAGCGGGCGGCACAGATGGGAGCGGTCGCCTACTGCGGGGCCCTCTACGGCCGTCCCGGTACGGTGCAGCGTCGTCGTCCCCCGGCCGACGAGTACCCGCGAACTGCCGCCGGGCTGCATGAGCTCGCCGAGCTCGCCCGGAGCCTCGGTGTGCGCCTGCTCCTTGAGCCCATGAGCCGGTTCCGCACGCACGTCGTGAACACGCCCATGCAGGCCCTTCAGCTCGTCAATCTGGCAGACCACGCGAATCTTGGCATCATCCTGGACACCTACCACATGGTGACCGAGGTGCGCGACTACGCGGCAGGGATCCGCTGCGTCGGTGACCGACTGTGGGGCGTCCACGCTTGCGAGAACGATCGCGGTGTGCCGGGAGGCGGACTCGTACCCTGGGACGAGGTCTTTGATGCCTTGGTGGAGGTGCAGCCGGAGGCCAGGATCATGCTCGAGACCTACAACACCTCGATAGGTGACCACGGCTATCGGCGCGGGCTGTTCCAGAACCAGTGTCCCGATGGCGATGCCTTTGCGAGGCAGGCTTTCGCCTTCCTCAAGCGCCGTGCTGCTGAGGCTGAGCGGCGCCTTCGGACTGGGGCGACAGGGCCGTCTGGTTCTGCTGTGTGAGTGTGTCCAGGTGTGCGAGCAGTTGGTCGAGGCGCTGCAGAAGCTGCCGCTGCAGGTCGTCCGACGCGGGAGCTGGTGGCCGACCTGCGGCCGTGAAGAGCAGCCGGCCGATCTCCTGCTTCGCCTGGTCGTAGAGGGGGTTCCCCAGCAGGATCAGAACAGAGCCGATGAGCTTTCCCGCCGGGGTGACCGGTGGGCAGCCACTCTCGCCTACGGACGCCACCGTCGCGAGGGCATTCCACAGCGCGTCACCGAGGGTCTGGATCCCGCTGGGACTGTGGCGCTCGGCTGCGACAAGGGCCACAGACGACACCACTACCAACCCCGTGAGCATGGCCAGAGCGTGGTCGCTATCGGCCTCGGCGAGATAGCTTGCGATGGCGTCGCGCAGCTCCTCGGCCTTCCCCACGGCGGTCTCACTTTGCGCGGGTTCGGCGTTCCGGTCCCGAAGCGCTGGCTGTGCAGCCTCCACAGCTTGCTCCTCACTCACTCTCATCACTCCTCGATTCCTGCCAGAGATACGATAGCAAGCCCATCGCGTGCGTAGCTGAGCAGTTGGCGGCCGTCGGGCGTCATGGACGGCGGGCACACATAGGCGGTCCGCAAGACCAGGATCGGCGCCTTGGCGGAGCCGTCAGTCGGCATGGCGAAGACCGCATATCCCTGGCCAGGATCGCGCTGCAGGAACAGCAAGGAGTGGCCCTCCGGCGTGAAGTATAGCTGTGTTATGTAGTCCGTACTTGTGTACACGCTACGCGTCAGCCAGGGGTTGGAGGTCGGCGCCACGCAGATACCATAGGGACGGTCACGCTGGCTGGAGTAGGTAATCAGGGCCAGGTCGGCTCCCGTGGGACTGGAGCGCACACCCACATAGCTCTCGCCGCGCCCCGGGTAGATGAGCGTTGTCAGGTTCGCCTCCGGCTCATCGCGGACAGTGAGGACACCGCGGCCGCGTCCCGAGAGGGAGCCATCGAAGCACAGCGCCTTGCCGTCGGGCATCCAGTCCATGAGGCCGCAGTAGGGCAGGCTGCAGACGTGCCTCTGGGTTCGATCAGTCACCGCGACCGTGTAGAGATTGTAGGGCTGTCGTTGCGGGCGTGACGCAGTCTTGTCCTGGGAGTCCGGGCGCACGTAGCCTAGCAGTGCGATCTTGTCGCCTCGCGGCGACCAGCGAAGACTCTGGACGGAGCCCTCCAGCGTGCAGACTGGGCGCGGCTCCTCGCGTCCCTCCGAGTCCACGATGGGCAACTGAGTGTTCGCAACTGCCCCTGCACCTATATAGGCTAGGTGCTTACCGTCGGGAGAGAAGGAGAACTGCGTGCCGCGGATGGGCAGGGAGCGAGTGGAGATAGGGAACATGCGGTGCCGAAGCAGCCAGGTCTCCTGACGGGCCGGCTCCAGGGCTGCATACTCGCGCCAGTGGGTCTGGGCCAGGGCAAGACGGCCACCTTCAGCCAGCAGGCGACCCAGTACCAGATGCGGCTCGGGTGCCTCCGGGTGCTTCTGGGTCAGGGTCCGCAGGGACTGCTGGGCCGCCTCGTTCAGTCCCTCCGTCAGGTCAAGCTCTGCGAGCGCTACCAGGGCGGGAACGCAGTCCGGGTCGATCGCCAGGGCCGCGTGGAGGGTCATCCTCGCCTCAAGAAGCTCCTTCCGATCCTCGAGGGCAAGACGCGCCGTACCGACCATGCCCCTGAGGTTCCCACCATCAAGGTGTAAGGCTTTCCGGTAGCTGCGCAGGGCCAGGGTGTCCAGACCCGCCTCCCGCTGGGCATCCCCGAGCTTCGCAAGCAGCTCGGCGGTCTGACCGTAGAAGAGGGCGGAGTCGTAGTGTGCGGCGGCAGAGGCGGGGTCACCACAACGAATCGCGAGGTCTCCGCAGGTGGTGAAGGGCTCCTGGGCGTCCGGCTCTACGTCCAGCCACTCGCGAGCCAGGTCATAGGCCGCCACGACCTCGCCGGCGTTCTCGAGGTCGGCGATCCGTGAAGGGTACGGGGAGCTCGCGACGGTGTTATTGGCCGTCACCACGACGCCAAGCCCCAGGAGAGCTGCCAGGCAGAGCAGGTGTCGCAACATGAAGCCCTTCCTCAAGCGGAGAACCCGGGAGTAACAAGCCTGCGGACGAAGCCTTTCGACCTCAGCGCACGGGAATCCTGCAGTCGCGTCCCTACGGTACCTGTGTTGCGGAGGGGGCCTGGGCAGCAGCGGCACGGAGTCGAAAAAAAGGGGATAGACCCCCTTGCGAGGTTCTATCCCCCGTTCGCCTGGCTCCCCCCCACTGGGGCGCCAGAGAACTCAGTTGATCGAGCACAGGAGAGCGAGGCTCTCTAGAGTGCTCGCCACCAAGCCGTGTTGGTGAGCGCCGAGCCCGACGCGTAGGGCAGGCTCACCTGGTTGGAGGCCGCCCAGTCTGCGCCCGGCGAGAGCTGGCCGGCCGACGGAGTGGACTGTAGGAAGCCGATGACCCGAAGCTCAGTCCGGCTGTCTCCGGCCGGTAGCGACAGGCTCCAGTCGAGACGGTTCTCCGCTGTGCTGAAGCCGGCGCCCGAGTCGGAGAAGTAGTACTGCAGGCTGCTGTCGAGGTAGTCAGCCACCTGGATCGTCTTCGCCTGGCTGAGTGTGGCGTTCACGGTAATCGTGAAGACCACGGCATCGCCCAGACCCAACTGCGGGTCCTGGGAGCCAGATCCGAGGGCGTTGACCTGCGCCAGCACCTGCGTGAGGACCGCAAGGTTGGTAGCCTCCGAGTTTGCCAGGGCGTCTTCCATCGCCTCGCACAGTCGTCTCTGAGTGGCCTGGTCGCTGGCGGCGTAGGTCCCGGAGAGCAGGTTGAGTTCGCAGGCCAAGAGCTGTGCCCTGGCTTGCGCCACCGGATCGGAGGAGCTTGCCCCCGCAAGGATCGTAGCCGCGTTGCTCAGCATCGTGGCGCCACTGCCCAGCTCGAAGGGCAGACCGGTGCCGGTCAGGTAGAAGCTGTTGACGGCGCCGAGCCAGGTCAGAAGGTCCTGCTTGCTGATCGTGGCCCCAGAGCTGAACACAAGGGCCCTGTCTATCGCCTTGTACCAGTTCAGCGCGGGCATGCAGCTCCCGTAGACCTTCACACCGGACTTGGTCAGGGAGACGTTGACGGTCTCGTTCCGCTGTACACAGAGCCCGGCGTCCCAGGTCACGTCCGAGGCACCGGCAGCCACTGGGAACTCGGCGGTGTTGCCGGTCGCGTCGATGTCTGAGTCGGCCGCGTCGTTGCCGCCCGCATGGGCCGTCGTGACCGTGTAGCCGGTCGGAACCGAGAAGAGCAGTTGGTAGGTTCCGGCCTTGGCTACCGCGAACTGGTAGCAGCCCCCGGCGTCGGTTGTGGTCGTGGCGTCGGCAACCGAAGCGTCGGAGACACTGTGCAAGGTCACTTGTACGCCGGCAACTCCCGCTTCCCCTGCATCCTGGACACCATTGCCGTTGGCATCCTCCCACACTCTGTCGCCAACCTTCGCTGAGGTGACCAGCGGCTGCTCCGAGGTCGACCGTAGCCACGCCTGGTTGGACAGTGTGCTGACGACGACGGGACAGCGCTCCCGACCGGAGACCCAACTCGCCCCGCTGCAGGTCGAGGACACCACGTTGCTGGCCGTCCATCCGTCACCGGGTGTACCGGCGTCGCCCGCCGGGGAAGCGACTACCCGCGTCCACAGCGTGAGAGTGACCGACGGCTTAGCCGGGCTGACGGTGACGTTCCAGGATACGCAGCGGTCTGTAGCGGAGAAGGTCCCACCGTTGGAGGCCGATACGAAGGCCAGGGCGCTGTCCAGATAGTCGCGAACCTCGACCTGACGCTCCTGGGTCACCTGGGCCTTGACCACGATCGTGTAGGCCACGTAGTCGCCGATGCCCGTGGTATCGGTGTGAACGTAGTTCTCCTGGTTGTTGATCCAGTCGCACAGCTCATGGTACGGGGCCAGGTCGATGCCCGGTGTGTTGAGCGCGTCCTCCACCTGGGCGCAGAAGGAGCCCTGAGCCGCCGCATCGATGAGAGCGAAGTAGTCCGGGAAGCCGGCGACCTGGGTCGAGGCGTAGTTCAGCTCGCAGCCCAGAAGCTGGCAGCGTGTCTTCTGCACCATGTCGCTGGCGTCGTAGTTGGACAGCACCTCATAGGCACGCGCCAGGAGCTCATTGTCCGTCGGCGCGGCGCCGAACTGGATCTTGTAGGGGTCGTCACGGTAGAAGCTGTAGACGTAGCGCAGGAGGCTGACGAGGTTCGAGCGGCTGACCTGCGTCCCCCTGGTAGTGCCGGCGATTGCCTTGCCGATGTTGTTCTTCCAGAAGCCGATGGTCCGGCAGTTGCCCCAGACCTTGCCGCCCGACTTCGCGATCTCATAGCGGTCGGCGTAGAGCCCGGCGTCCCAGGTGCGATCCGTTTCGTTGGACTCGAGCGTGGTCGGCGCACAGACGCCCTGGGCGTCGATGTCGGAGTCCAGCGCGTCGTCACCGGCATCCTGGAGGGTGACGTTGTAGCCATCAGGCACCATGAACTCGACATGGTAACTGTCCGGTGCGAGGTTGGTGAACAGGTATAGGCCGCTCGCATCCGTCTGCTGGGTGGCGACCTCGGCGCCCTGAGCGTCGAAGAGCTTCACCGTAACGCCGGCCAGGCCAGGTTCGCCGTCGTCCTGAAGACCGTTCACGTTGCTGTCGAGCCAGGCGCGGTCACCGATCGCGGCCAGACGGTAGACGCCGGCATCCCAGGTCAGATCAGTCTCGCCGGACTGCAGGAAGGTCTTGGCGCAGGAGCCGTCCGGGCCCGCATCGGAGTCCAGGGCATCGTCGCTCCCGGCATCCTGAGTAGTGAAGCGGTAGCCGGAGGGCAGCGTGAACTGGACGTAGTAGGTACCCGGAGTCAGGCCTGTGAAGAGGTACTTGCCGTCGGCGTCGGTGAGGCAGGTACCGGCCGACTTGCCATCCGCGGTGAAGAGCTCTACGGCGACGCCCGCCACACCGGGCTCACCGCTGTCCTGGAGGCCATTGCCGTTGAGGTCTTCCCACACGAAATCACCGATGGAGGCCAGACGGTACATGCCGGCGTCCCAGGTGCGGTCAGACTCGCCCGAGTTGAGGGTGAACTGCTCGGTGTAGCCGTCGGTCGGGTCGGCATCGGAGTCCACGGTGTCGTCGGAGCCCTGGTTCTGGGTTGTCATGATCCAACCGGTGGGCTTGTCGAACTGTACCTTGTAGTAGCCCCCGGGCAGCCCACGGAACAGGTAGAAGCCCCTAGTGTCGGTGACCTGGGGGCTCTTGGCCTCCTGCCATCCGGCTGCCTTCAGCGCGTACAGGTGTACGGTAACACCAGGGATCGGCGCTTCGTCGGCGTCCTGGATCCCGTTGAGGTTCGCATCCTCCCAGACGTAGTCCCCGACCTCGGCCGGTGACGGCGGCTTCGGTGCGTAGAAGCCGAAGTCGATGTGCTGGCGGACATTCGGGGCCGAGAGGCTGCCGCTCGTAGAGGTGTGCTTGCGAGCGTACTCAGACAGCTCGTCGCTAGACCAATCCAGCGGCGGCTCAGGCCACGGCGCCCCCGCCTGGGTCATGAAGCCGCGGTAACGCGGGAACATGTAGGGATACCAGTTGAAGACCGGGTTGGTCGTAGCGGGAACCGGCACCTGGATGTTGCCATAGCGGGTTCGGGAGGCGTCCTCGCCATGCTTGCTGTAAACCATCCCGATAGCGTCAGCCGGGTCGGTGGTGCAGTTGTAGGGCGAGCTGGAACCGATCAACTGGAGCGCCGGGTCAGAGGCGTTCTTCGGATCGGCCCAGAGGTAGACCTCGTAGTACTCAGGCACCGGGAACAGCGTGGCGCTGAGCCTGTCCAGCGGGGTCACGGGGATGGAGTAGAACCCGTTGGCCTGGGTCTTCCCTTTGAGGCCCAGAGTGCGCAGGTCAGCCTGAAGCATCGGGCCATCTGAGGTCTTCCGGTAGTAAAGACGAACACCCAGATTGATGCCGGCGAAGCCGGTCTCGCCCTCATCCCACATTCCGTTCGGGGTGTCGGCAGGGAAGTCCGCCGAGCCATCGAGGAACACGTAGCCGCAGATGTAGGCGGAGCTGCCGCCAGAAGCGGCGAAAACCATGGCAGGTGTTGCGAGCAGGAGTAGTGCCGATACCGCAGCAAGCGATAGAGAGATGCGTGTGGACATGTCCGTCTGCCTCCTCTAAGGTCTCCGATGGGGCAACCAGGCCCCTCCGGGACCATCCCGGTAGGGAGGAACTAGGCTTTGCGACCGACTCTGGGTGGTGTGATGGAGGCTGCGGTGGTCGTCAGTGCAGTGTGTGCGGCCCCAACTGGCGGAAGAAATCACAGAGCATGTCGTCCAGAGCACTTCGCTGCTGAGCCGCGGTCAGGCGCCTCGGGAGACCTAACGGGGGGTCGGAAGGAGATACGATCAGCCGGTTGCTATCTGGCACCCGACCGAGGTCGCGAGCGGCCTCGGAGGGCGTCGAAGCAGGACCCTTTGGCGAAGCTGATCGCCGAACCTCGCGACACTCGGTTAGTGGGGCCTCCCATATGGAGGAACCGGCGTCGTTGAGCAGGCGACACTGAAGATCAGTACGACGTGCTTGGACAGTCACACCCATGTCACCATCCTCCACCACAACTGTTACGATATGAGAATAGGCGGGGGGTGCTGACAAGTCAATAAACGGCCACTTAAGATAATCTAATGTTTCGCTCAAGCCCTTAGGGATATATAATAGGGTAAAAGGAGTCTAGGATGAGTCGTCAGGACAAGACAAAGTGGTAATAGCCACCTAAAAGGTGTTTATAGATTCGGGCCGGCTCGAGCGTAGTGGGTTTTTGTACCTCCCTGATGCGTACACAGTAACGACGGCGCGGGGCGGGGAAGGTAACCGGCCATCCGGTAGCGAAGCATGCAGCAGCACTCTAGCTTCTTAGGAGGTAATGCAGGGTGAACAGTGATTCCCGTAAGTTCCTTGAAGCCCTGGTCAATGCACCGTCGCCGTCTGGATTCGAGCAGCCGGTGCAGAGGATTGTCCGGGCTCGTGCCGACAAGTATGCCGACGAGGTCAGGACCGACGTCCATGGCAACGTGATCGCCGTCAAGAACCCCGAGGGTTTCCCCCGCGTCATGCTAGCCGGCCACTGTGACCAGATCGGGCTCATGGTCCAGCACATCACGGGGGAGGGCTACCTCAAGTTCGCTCCCATCGGCGGCATCGACGCAACGATCCTGGCCGGTGCGGCTGTGACGGTCCACGCCGCCAAGGGGCCCTTGGTTGGCGTCATCGGTCGCAAACCCGTACACCTCATGTCGCCCGAGGAGAGGGAGAAGGGACGCGTCGATCTGGACCAGCTCTTCATCGACATCGGCGCCAAAGACAAGAAGGCAGCCGAGAAGCTGGTAGCCATTGGCGACTGCGCGACCTTCAACCTGGGGATGCGTGCACTCGAGGGTGACCTGGTAGTTGCCGCCGGCTTCGACGACAAGGTCGGCTCCTTCGTCGCGATGGAGGTCCTGCGTGTACTCAAGGACGAGAAGCTGGAATGCGGCCTGTTCAGTGTCTCGACCGTGCAGGAGGAGGTTGGGCTGCGCGGGGCCCACACCAGCGCTTTCGGGATTGACCCGCAGGTAGGCATTGCGATCGATGTCACGCACGCCACAGACTACCCCGGCACCGACTGTGGGAAGACCGGGGAGATCAAGATGGGCGAGGGGCCGGCGATTGCCCGGGGTGCGAATATCAACCCGATACTGGGCGAGATGCTGATCAACACTGCCAAGAAGGGCAAGATCCCCTACCAGGTGGAGCCGGCTCCGCGTGGCACGGGCACTGATGCCAACGCGATCCAGATCACCCGTGCAGGGGTGGCGGCTGCTCTTGTGAGCATCCCGAACCGCTACATGCACACTGCCGTTGAGGTGGTCTCGCTGGGGGACCTGGACAACGCTGTGAAGGTCATCGCTGAGACCGTGAAGCAGATCAGCAAGACGACCGACTTCACGCCGCTCTAGTCCGTCTCAGGTTGTACGAGCGGGGCTCGACACCGGCGGTTACTGGCCATGCCAGGACGTGCCCCGCAGTCCCTTGGTCCGCCCGTCTCGGCGCGAGCACCACATTCCCACACCCAGGGGCGTGATGCCAGAGTGGTTACCAAAGCAGAGCTCAGTGGGGTCCTGAGAGCACGTCAGCAGGAGATGACCTCGGCCTGGGCCCGACGGATCAAGCAGTCGAGCGACCGTTACCAACTGATGCCGATCGAGGAGATCGAGCAGTCGGTCCGCGAGTTAGTTCTCGGTCTGTCCATGGCCATCGAGAGCGGCGACTTTGGCCCGCTGAGCGCCAGTCTCACAGCCACCGGCGCGATGCGAGCTGCCAGTGGTTTCGAGCCTGCAGAGGTCCAGCGAGCGATACTGATGGGGTGTGACGCAGCGTATCCAGTCCTGGAGGACGCCTTCGGCAAGAATGCCCAGGACCTCGTGTGGTCGGTGACGCAAGTCGAGAAGGCGCTGCACCGAAGCCTGAATCTGTTGCAGGGCGTGATGAGGGACGCGCAAGTCCGACAACGCGAATCTGAGGCAGAGTATGCCCGGCGTCGGCTCGAGAGAACCGAGCGACGCCTGCAGGCCCTGCTGAAGGCTCTCGGAATCGGTGCGATAGCCGTAGACCGGGACAGGATCGTGACCTGGACCGACGAGACAGGGGGAAGCGCGAAGTGCGGCCTGCTGACCCGGGGCGAGGTCATCAACGGGGAAGCGGCACCAGGCCTTCGAGCCGACATCCTCACCGAGGCGCTGACGACCGGCCGCACTCACCGGGCCAAGCGTCAGGGGGAGTGCGACATCTGGATGGCCTTCCCTGTGTTCGCGGAGGACGGGCAGTTGGTGGAAGTCATGGGGCTCCTCGGACGCCCCAATCCAGTGCCTTCCGAGGACGCGGAAGCCTGACCGACCGCGCCGGCGAGTGGCCCTTCGATCTCCCTTTGAGGCCTTGGTGACCCGATGCAGCCCCTTCACCGGGGCCCTGTCCTGTCAGGGTTTGATTTCCGGGGCCGATGCGGGTAATATGTTGCCAGCACGGGTTAGGGCAGGGGTCACCCCACGGGCGACGGATTAGCAAGGTGCTACAGCGGGGCCTGCGACAGTAGTTGTGTCGCGGGCACCGTTTGGTTCCGGACAGGGGTTTGGCGTCCCGCCGACTGACCAAAGACACCTGGCGGGCGATTGCTTCTGTGCACCCTTGTCGGGTGCCGACGGTGGCCGCGAGGCCGGAAGAGAGGAAGACACACAGATGGCTAAGGGCGTCGTCGGGAGCATCCAGCGGCTCATGCACTTCTTCCTGCCCAGGGAGGAAGAGTTCTTCGAGATCTTCGCCGAGATGGGCGACAAGGCAAAGGCTGCAGCAGTGCTGGTGCACCAGATGTTCGTAGACTACCCGGAGATCGGGAATGTGGTCGAAGAGATCGCCGTGCTTGAGCACGATGTCGATCACATCCGCCACGACTGCGTGCGGCGGCTCAACGAGACCTTCGTGACGCCGGTCATGTTCGACCGACAGGACATTTTCGATCTGGCCGACATCCTTGATGACGTGGTCGATTTCTGCCGCGCGGCTGTGGACCGTACAGCCCTGTACAAGGCCGAGAGGGTCCCACCCAATATCATCAGGATGGCCGAGACGCTTGTGGAGGCCACGGCGCTGCTCGCCGAGGTCTGCAACCGCCTCGAAGGGATCCGCGGCGAGGCACAGACGTATGTCGAGAAGATCAACAACCTGGAGAACCAGGCGGACGCCATGCTCAAGCAGGGCCTCGCAGACCTGTTCAGGGAAGAGAGGAACGCGGTCGAGATCCTCAAGTGGAAAGAGATCTACGACTACGTTGAGGAAGCTATCGATCACTGCGAGGACACGATCAACCTGATCGAGGCGTCTCTGGTCAAGAACTCCTAACGCAGGAGCTGAGGAACTGGCGCGGCGCGAGCACAGGAGCGCCGCGATTCACCTATGACTGATGCTTGGGTCTGGGCCGTAGTGGCCCTGGGACTGATCTTCGAGTTTGTCAACGGATTCCACGACGCCGCGAACGCCATCGCGACGTCGGTTCTCACCCGCGCTCTGTCGATCCGGAACGCGGTCGTAATGTGTGCGGCGCTGAACTTCCTTGGCGCTGTGTCCAGTAGTGCCGTTGCGACGACGATGGGGAAGGGGATCGTGCCACCGGGAGAAGTGACCAATGAGGTGGTCGCTGCCGCCTTGCTGGGGGCGATCATCTGGGACCTCATCACCTGGCACTTCGGCCTGCCTACCAGTTCGACCCACGCCATCGTCGGCGGCCTCATCGGCGCCGCAGCAGGCTACAAAGGGCTGCAAATCGTCGAGTGGGCGGGGACCTCGCGGGTTCTCATGGGCCTGGTGCTATCACCCGTACTGGGGGTCACAGTCGCCTTCGTGGTCATGATGATCTTCACATGGATCTTCCGGCACCGCCCGCCCTCGACTCTCAACCGCCGGTTCCGGCTCATCCAGGTTCTGTCCGCCAGCCTGATGGCCTTCAGCCATGGCGAGAATGACGGCCAAAAGTCCATGGGCGTCATCTCGATGGCCCTTTTCAGCGCCTCGGTCGCCGCCCACGGCGCCGGTGTTGAGTTCACGATTCCTCTCTGGGTAATGGTCTCCTGCGGTCTGGCAATGGCCCTCGGGAGTGGCGCCGGCGGCTGGCGCATCATCAAGACCCTGGGGCGCAACGTGATGGAATTGCAGCCCATCCACGGCTGCGTCGCCGAGCTTAGCTCCGCCTGCGTCATCATGGCCGCCTCGAAGGTCGGTGCACCGATCTCGACCACGCACACCGTCTCCTCAGCGATCATGGGCGTCGGGATGATTCGTCACTTGAGTTCAGTGCGGTGGAAGGTCGTCACGAACATCGTCTGGGCTTGGTTGCTTACCATGCCGGTCGCGGCGCTCTTCGGGTTCGCCTCGCTACGTCTGCTGCAGTGGGTCTTCGGCTAGGGATTGCTAGGACGCGGGGATCATCGCGCGGAGCAAAGCGAGGGTACCGAGACCGTAGTAGGTGTACTCCACATCCGGCACCGCATCGCGTGGGCAGGACGAGAAGCCACCACCAGGCCTGGCACAGGTGCGGGCAAAGCGTGCAAGCGCTGCGAGATCCACCGGCCCAACTGCGGCAAGGCCGATCAGTGCCAGGAACGCCGTGAAGCTCGACAGTAGGTCGCCCTCCGGTGCCGCGGCATGGGCTCGGAAGCCGCCGTCTTCCGAGGTCTGCATCGACACCAGGAACCGGGCCGCCGACGCAGCGCAGTCTTCCTCCAGTTCGCCTGCCATCGTCAGGACCGCAAGCCCCGCTGCTGTGGCATTCGTCTGCGCCGCGGTCTGATCCGCTCTCTCCGCAAAGCCGCCCTCAGGACGACGTAGTTGCTGCACTCCCCGGAGTACCTCCTCCCCCGCAGACCAACCATCTCCCAGCATCTCATGACACAGGGCAAGCAGGAAAGCCTGGTAGGCGCTCACTGACGCCTCCGGGTTGTCGTGCAGCGCGCCCTCCGCTTCAGTCAGGCAGGCGTACACAGACGGCGGTACCGGCAGCGGGTCACGCCCCGGTGACTGCAGCATCCGGCGGCAGTTCAGGTAGCTGAAGCACTCGACCAGGTCTCGTGGTGGTGGCTGTGCAGCGAGGAAGCCCGGGATGGCGCCCAAAGCCGGAGAGGCCGGGGCAGTCAGCACAAGCGTCCGCAGGGCGAAGTCGGTGTAGTACAGATCCTCGACGCCTGAGCGCCCGACGAAGCCGCCCGCAGGGCCCTGACGGCTTCCGACGTAGCTTGCCTGCGCCCTCAGGAACCCGTCGCCCAGCAAGGCAGTACCTGTGGCCAGCATCTCGTCCAGCAGATCGAGATAGCCCATGGAGGTTCGGCTCAGTCGGATACGAGCCGCACCTCGCGCAGGATGTTGCGGACGAGGAACTGGAAGAGCTCCCGGAGCCCCGGAGGTCCTATCTCTTGCGTAAGGTCCAGGGCACGTGTACGCAGGCCCCCGTAGAGCCGGTGGGCCTTCTCGAAGACCCCATGTTGATGGTAGAGGGTCCGGACCTGCGGCAGGACCGTGCTCCGGCTCCCGCTGGCACGAGCTGCGGTCACCAGGTCGTCCAGGGCCTCTCCCGCACCGGCCTCAAGAGCAAAGGCACGCAGGATCGTGGGCCTGCGGGCCAGCACATCCTGGCCTCGGTGGCCCTTGTTCGCGTTGTCCTCTTCCCAGTCGGTGAGGTCGTTGAGCACCTGGAAACCCTCGCCGACGAAGGTGGCATACTGGCGCAGGAGGGTGTCCTCCACAGCGACCTGTGCCGCACGCAGGCCGGCGTAGAGCGCGACCTCGAAGGCCGGCGCCGTCTTCAAAGCCCCAATCTGCAGTGCATGGATGGGCCGCAACTGCGTGGAGGCTTGGCCGTTCCACATCAACTCTGCGCCCTGCCCGGAGGATAGCTGGAGATGGGCCTGCGCCAATCGGGCGAGGATGTCTGCGACGCAGCCAGCGCCCAGTTCGGGCCCTTGCGAGGCGATCAGACGATAGCCTAGGCCGATCAGGAAGTCGCCCACGTTGATGGCTGTCTCGACCCCGTAGGTCTGATGGATCGTCGGTTGGCCGTAGCGGTACGGATCGCGGTCCTCGATGTCGTCGTGGACCAGGGAGGCCTTGTGTATGGCCTCGAAGGCGACGGCGACGGTGCGGATGCCCGGTGGAAGGAGAGCTTCGGCGTCAGCGCCGGCCTCCAGGGCCTCGAAGCCTGAACGTGCGACGGCATAGGTCGCCAGGGTAATGAAGGGCCGCAGGCGCTTGCCGCCGCGCTGCAGGAAGTCACAGGCAATGCGCTGGGTAGCCTCCAGCAAGGGTGCTGACACCTCGTCGCCGGGAGGCGTCTGGTTGCAGGCGCCGAGCAGTGGGGTGAGGTGCTCCGGGGTGAAGACGGTCTGCGCCGCACGCAGCAGGGGAAGGTAGCTGCGCTCGATCAGCCTGCCCCCGGTGGCATGGGTGCCGATCAGCTCGCCGAGAAGGTCGACCTCCGCCGTGGTATCCTGGCAGCCGTCGGTCAGCAGAGGAAGGGCCTGGTGAGGCACGCCCAGGTCGGCAATGCGCTCGAAGGACTTCTCCAGGGAGTCCAGGCAAGCCACACCAAGAATCGCGTCGGCCTCGCCCTCCATGACCTTCTCGACCACTGCCGAAGTGCCCTCGGCCACGATGACATGGTAGCCGAGGTCCTCCGCCCGCGCCTTGAGGTCCTGGATCACACAACCGCCGCAGCCGGCGCAGTGCAATCCTACGGAGTCGATGCTCGCCCGGCAGGTATGTCGGTTCTGCAGGCACTTGGGTAGTAGCAGAAGACGGCGCCCAAAGGGGACCGCCGAGAAGGCGCCCCACCAGAGGGCGTTGTCGAGGGCGACCATGGCGAACCCGAGATACTCGCGAGGAAGCCCCAGGTCACTGAGGATGGAAGCGGCGCCCTCCCGCAGCACTTCATCCCCCGGGAGAGCCGTATGCCCCAGGGAGTCGGCAAGGAAGGCGGCCCGGGCACGGATCAGCGCCCGGGTCGAACTGTCTGCGGGAACCTGCTTGATGTCGTCTCTGGCCTCGCCGGTTTCAGTCGGCGGGCGGCCGGTGAGTACACTCATAGGTCTCTGACCGTCCCCTCGTCCTTCCAGACGGGTACCATGGTCAGTTGACGGCGCCGATGCAGTACAGGTTCTGGAATCCGCGCAAGAACAGCCGGTCACCGTCGAACACGGGTGAGCCCCGATAGGGCTCGATCTTGTTGCGGCCGACCTCCGAGTAGGTGCGGCCCGGAGTGACGACTACGGTTGTGCCATTGTCGCCAGCGACGAACAGGTGACCACCGGCGAAGGTCACGCTCGGGTAGCAGACCGCCCTGCCCAGACCCAGGTTCTGCTCATAGACAACCTCGCCGGTCGCCGCATCGATGCAACTGAACACGCCCACCTGGTTCACTGCATACAGGAGCCCCTCATGCAGGACCGGCGAAGCGTAGTAGCGATCTTTCTTTGGCTGAGTGTTCCACAGCTTCCTGCACACAACCTTGTTCTCCACGACAGCCTCGGGCAACTCGACAGCCTTGCCGCCGTTCTCGATGAAGTAGGCGATGCGGCCGTCGAGGGTGGGGCTCGCGTACTCCAGGCCGGCGATGCCCTTAGCGAGGACCACGCCGTCATCGACCCGAAGTATCTCGCCCTTGGGCGTGACGATGACCTGGGTGCCACCGATCGCCGTCGGAAGGTGGGTACCCCAGCACGCCCCGGACCGGGTCTGCCACAGCCTTGCTCCGGTGCTCTTGTCCAGGGCGGTGAACTGGCTGATGTGCACGATCAGCTTGTCCCCGACCACCACAGGCGAAGCACTGTGCCCCCACATGTCCGTTGGCTTCTCGATGAACTTCGCCCACTGACGGTTGCCCTCCAGATCGTAGCAGGCGACGATGCCCGTGCCGAACACTACCCACACGTAGTGGCCGTCACTGACCGGCGTGGCGGAGGAGTAGCCGTTGATGTCATGCCGCGGCGGCAGGATGTACCAGAGCTTCCGGTAAGGCTCGAGTTCGAGGCCGATGGCGGTCTGCCTGGCCTGAGCTGCCGCGAGCTTGGTCTTGAGCGCTTCGTCGTCAGGCTTGGACTGCAGACCGGCCTTCGCCTGATTCGCCTCGCGACTCGCCTTGTTGAACTCCCCTTCGAGGGCCTTCGCCTTGGCCTGGTCAGGGCCGATCTTGGCGAGGTCCTCGGGAGAGGCGATGTCCTCGTAGGTGTTCGTCTTCTGCCAGAGGATATGGCCATCGGTCGCCTCCAGGCAGACGAGTGTCGAGGGTTCAGCGCAGAGGAAGATCCTGTTGCCGACCAGAATCGGCGTAGCGTTGCCGGTGCCCGGGAGCGCCGTCTTCCATCTCACGTTCTGGTCCGGTCCCCACTGCAGAACGGGCGTCGCTGTGGGGTACCTGCCGGTGCCGTCGGTGCGCCAACCAACCGTCTCAGAGGCCAGGGCACTGGTGGCTGCGACCACCAGCACCGTAACGAGCATGATCCTGCGGGCATGGAACGCCAGGGACATGTGTCTCCTCCTGAGGATGATGAATGCTCCGCCCAGGGTCGGGCGGTTCAGAGCGGCACCACAGCCCTATCCGGCTCCGGTGGCAAGAGATCGACTGGCGCGAGCCAGCGCCTCGACGGTCCACATGACCGGGTAAAGGGCTTCGCTGTACCACAGACTCGCGAAATACAGACCGATGGGCGCGGCGTTCGTCCAGGACCCTTCTTCGACCCGCGCTACGAGCTGCTCTATGCCTCGTGACAGCGCCTCCGGAGCAGCCTGAGGCCACTGTGCAAGGGCGCTCACGGCCAGAGCGGTCTCCTCAACGGTGACAGGCACACCGGCTTCGGCGCCCCATCCACCCTCCTCGCTTTGTGCAGCAAGGAGGTACTTCAGGCCCCGCTGCGCCTGCTCACCACCAGGACCAAGCTCGGCCAGCGCCATCAGAACCCGCGAGGTGGCGAGCACCGGGTTGCTGTGATCTGCGGTCCGCTGACTTCCAGACCACAGCGGGACCCAGGAACCGTCAGCCCGCTGCGTGCGCACCAGATAGGACAAGCCACGACGCATGCAGGTCGCAAGACGCTGGTCCTGACCGAGGGGATCGACGGCATGAAGCGCTCGCAGGGCATGGGCGGTGATGTCGGCGCAGCTCATGTCAAAGGGTAACTGACCCCAGCCGCGACAGAAGGTCGGCCACCCACCGTCGGCGTTCTGCAGGTCCATCAGCCACCGGGCACCCTCGGCAATCCCCTTCGAGTTCGCGGTCCCGGCAAGGGCAAGCACGGCACCCGAGGTGTCATCGGCATCGGGAACGCTGCCGGACAGGTACGACCAGCCCCAGCCTCCCGCTGCTGCACCGGTGTATGGATGCACCGTGCCGCGCTGCTGACCGGCAAGCCATTGTCGGGACACTACCAGCGCCGCCGCAGCATCCTGAGCCGGCCCGTCCTCTGGAAGCACGGGCCTTGCCTGCTCGAGGGCGTTCACGGCCCCGCTCGTAACCCAGGTGGCGAGATGGGTGTCGATCGGCCAGCTCCCATCCTCGCGAAGACTGGTTCGCAGGAAGTGCAGACAACGAGACAGCACGGGATGTTCCGGACCAAGCGCGCCGACCAGGCCCATGGTGACAAAGGCGGTGAGCGGAGTGGCCTCCAGGTACCCGCCGCTTTCCGGCTGGATCCGCTCCAGGGTCCTCAGGACGCCCGGGGTAACCGCCGACCTCAGAAAGCGCCGGGAGCGACCGCTGCCCTTGTGATGGTGAACAGTGAGGCCGACGGCAATGAGCGCCGGAAGGGCATAGCTGACCACCTGCAACCGGAGCACGGGGTAAAGCGACCGCGGCAAAGCCGCCATCTCGAAGGGCAAGTCCGGAACCTCACTCCAGGGCACCAGACCTGCAAGGGCGCAGTTCATGAGGATAGGCACCGCGAAGGTGCGATCAGCGCCGTAGGTCTTGCGGATCGCCGCGACCCGCTCCCCGGGTGTGGCACCGGCCCGGTGTGTTACGTAGGCCTCGGCCCGCTCATATGCGCTCTGACGGTCGGATTGTGCGTGACTCAGATGGAGCGCGGAAAGGGTGAGGAGAGTCGTGGAGAGGTTACTGGGGCTGTCGGGAGTATCGCCCCAGCCGCCGTCCTCGTTCTGGGTCCGGCAGAGCCAGTCCAGTCCTGCCGCGGTTCTCTCGCGGTCCTCGGGCATCGCGGCCAGTGACAGCGCACTGATTGCCGTCGCGGTTGCCAGGGCCGAAGAGGACAGATGGCCCTCCCAGTGACCCTCCGGCGAGCAAAGCGACAGCAGATGGTTCACTGCTGTCGCGAGGGCCTGCTGCAGACGATCCGGGTGCATCATGCCGGCGCCCTCCGGCGGTGTCGGGCCAGATGACCCGTCCACAGAACGACCTGACCCTTGGCCAGGAGCTGGATCAGGAGGCGACGGCTCAGCGGCGCTCCGGCACCCTTCTGGTCGTCGAGGTAGATTCGCGGCGTCCACTTGAAGTTGAACCGGTAGCACTCTCGCACCAAGTCCCAGTGTAGCCGTGTCAGCACGGGCGGCGCAGTGCCGTCCAGAGGAGCGTAGATCACCGGGAAGAGGGTGATGGCCTCACCGCGGAAGCGCCGTACCCAGTCGAGGGTCTGCTGTACGTGCTCGGGTGTCTCGCCGGGAAGGCCGACAAGAAGGCTGACCATAGGCAGGAACCCCGCGCGACAGAGCCGTCGCAGTTGCTCCTCGCACACCTCGCCCCAGGTGTCCGGGCCAATGGCTCCCATCTTGGCGCGCCCGCCACTGGCCTGCAGCAGCTCTCCTGCGGCCGTCTCGACGCCCACGTTCACCCAGGGACGGCGCGTCACCTGGTCGCCCACCAGAAGGTCTCGCGCCTGACGAATCTCGCCGTCGGTCCATTGCGCGATGCTGGCGATGTTGGCGTGGTCGAGTTGCAGAAGCCGCACTGCCTTGAGCGCCCGGATCTGCTCCAGAAGGGCGAGAGCTGTCGCGGGTCTACAGTGAACGCCGCTGGCCCCGTAACGGAAGAAGTCCTCACTCAGAGCGGCGAGGGCGGTCTTCGCGGCGGCAAGGTTCGTCTCAACGTCGGCAAGAATCGTGTCCGTCGGGAGATGCCCCATGGGTGTCGTGGCGATGGCGCAGAAGCCGCAGCCAAGACCACAGCCCCGGCTGATCTCCACCACTCCCATGGTCGTAGCGCCCCGTATGGGCGGAATCTGATCTACGGGGACGCCCTCACCGAGGGTCACAGCAGGCAGACTCTCCTGGGCCAGGAGCTTCGAGAAGACCTCGACCACGTTGCCCTCGGAGTAGCCCACGACGACATGATCGACTCCGGTCTCTGCAGGGGTGACGGAGGAAGGGGAAGAAGTGTCCTGCGCAAGCTGCCAGGCTCCCGGTCCGCCCAGGAGAACCCGGGCCTGCGGAGCACGGGCCTGCAAGTAGGCGCGAACCCCACTGAGCAGTTGGCGGAACATCGCCAGCGGGTAGATCTCGCCGCCTGCGATCCCGGCCATGGTGGAGCTGCTCATACCGAGGCCGTGCGGCTCGCCGGAGCTGATGCCGACCACGAGAGTTGCCGGGCCGATGGCCTGGTGGAGGTGTGCGTCGTCGACGACGACGATGTCACCGGGGTCGATGCCGCCGCGAACCAGGGCCGCCTCGACGCGGCGCAACCCCAGCGGGGCGACCACACACTGCCCCTCGGGATGTGCCGCCCGGGGCATCAGCAGGTGGTTCATGATCGCAGCCGGGGTCCGCGTCGTCTGGCTGGCCGCCGTCATCCCATCCAGCAGGACACGATAGTCTGCCATCAGGGTTCGGTCAGCGGTGAGGACGATCGGGTAGCCGTCGCGTCGTAACACTCAAGGACTCCTGCGTGCGCTTTCGTCAAGCTGTGCGATCAGGGCGTCGATCTCGTCGAGGACCGGCTGGCTGCCCGGCGCCTGCGGGGCCTGCGGCAAGGCACGCCCGCACTCCGGACAGGTCTTCTGCCCGGCCAACTCCGGCGGCAGCTCACCCTCCGCCCCCGAACACAGAGGACAAGTCGCGCCAGTCCGCGAGTAGTACATCCGCCGGGCTTCGGCGTCAAGGGTCACGAACTTGCCCGGAGCGCCGCAGATCGCCGGGTCGTCCGTGTACAGAGGGAAGACGATCGCACCGGCGGGACAGATGCGTGAGCAAGCCGGGCAGCCCGGCTTGCAGTTGTCGGGATTGGTCACCGTCACTTGACCGGCGCCGTCCTGCGAGTAGACACCGAACAGGCAGAACTGGAGGCAATGGCCGCAGTTCCGGCAGCGCTCCAGGTCGATGACCGGGTACCAGCGCTCCGCGAGGCGACCCTCCAGGACAGTGGTCTCACTAGCGACTGCCGAGTCCCCGGCAACCGCACCAATCGCCGCCAGGGCCCGCTCCACTGCGGACTCGTCGGCGAGGTTCACGCAGCCGTCCTCCGGCACCGAGATTCCGCGATGGTGGAGAAGCGCCCTGAGCGCCCGAGGGTGCAGGCACGAGAAGAAGGCTGCGATGGGCGACAGCCGCTGCAGCTCTGGCCACACCGCGCTGCCTTCGGGTAGGTGATAGGGATGTGGGATGACAGTGGTCTGAGCCCCTGACTGCCGACACTGCGCGAGCAGTCCCGCGACGGCTTCAGCGTCTTCAGGGAAGGGCTGTGCGATGACGACCTGCGCGTTCCTCATCAGCAGTCCACCAGACCGGATCGGGCAAGGCGTGCGAACTTGACAGTGTTCTAGGCAGTCTATAATATTGTTATACAAACGGTCAACCCTCAGTTCTGCCTCCCGAAGGACGAGGACGTCGATGTCTGAATCGCAGGCAAGTCCGCCCGAAGGCCCGCTCACCTCGAAACCTCAGCCCGGCCTTGCTTCTCCTTCCACGGGAGGTCCTCAGCCTTCGCGACGCGATCCCGTGGCACTACTGATCACCTGGGGTATCCCCGGATTCTTTGCGATCGTCGGTGCCTTGCTGCTCGTTGTCTGGCTCCGAGGAGCGCCCAATCCGGCGGACGTCGCCCCTCGCACTCCCACTTCAGATCGCAGTGCCGGGGCGACCGGCGTTGTTGCCCGACCGGCTGCCGGACCTGGTGGTGCGGTGACTCCCGGGGCGATGCCGGGTGCACCCTTGGGGACGGGTCCCGTAGTTGGCGCGCCTGCGGGTAGCGCTTCAGGTCTGCCGGGCGCAGCTTCAGCGACCGCAGCCGCCGGCTCGGGCGCTCCGATAGCCTCCGTGCGGGGGTTCTGGCCCGGCTTCCGCGGACCGAATCGCGACAACCTCAGTCCGGACTCCACGTCACTGTTGACGAGTTGGGGTGGAGGACCGACTCGACTGTGGTCGGTCAGCATGGGAGAGGGCTACGCCGGAGCGGCTGTTGCAGATAGCCGGGTCTACGTGCTGGACTATGACCAGACCGCACGGGCCGATAAGCTGCGCTGCCTGTCCCTGGCCAACGGGCAGGAGCTGTGGTCGCAAAGCTACCCCGTGGACGTGAAGCGCAACCACGGGATGTCGCGCACAGTGCCCGCGCTGTACAAGCAGTATGTCGTGACCCTGGGACCGAAGTGCCACGTGATGTGTTGCGACGCCAAGACCGGGGCGGTGAAGTGGAGGATTGACCTCGTGGCGCAGTACGGGGCGACGGTGCCTCCCTGGTACGCCGGGCAGTGCCCGCTGATCGACAACGGGCGAGTGATCCTGGCCCCGGGCGGCAAGGCGCTCATGATCGCCGTCGACATCGCAACCGGCAAGGTGGCCTGGCAGGCCCCCAACCCACGCGGCTGGAAGATGACACACACCTCGATCGTCCCCGTGTCGGTTGCCGGGAAGAAGATGTATGTGTACTGTGGTTCCGGAGGCGTGGCGGGCGTTGCAGCCGACAAGGGAACCCTCCTCTGGGACACGACCGCCTGGGTCGTGAGCACTGCGACGGTTCCGAGCCCCGTGCCGATTGGTGACGGCAGGATCTTCCTCTGCGGTGGGTACAACTCCGGTGCGATGATGCTGCGGCTCGTGCCCTCGGGTGGCAAGTTCACGGCCGAGCAGGTATTCCGGCTCAAACCCAACGTTTTCGGCTCCGACCAGCAGACCCCGATTCTGTACAGGGGGCACCTGTACGGCGTCATCCCTGGCGGGCAACTGGCGTGTCTGAGCCTCGATGGGAAGCAGGTCTGGGCCAGTGGAACGGATCGCTTCGGCCTGGGGCCCTATATGATCGCGGGCGGGAACATATACGTGCTCGACGACAAGGGCGAACTCTCACTGGTGTCCGCGAGTCCGAGTGGATATAAGAGACTGGCGCGGGCGAAGGTCCTCAACGGTCCGGATGCCTGGGGACCGATGGCCCTGGCTGGCGGTCGGCTGATCGTGAGAGACCTGACCACCATGGCATGTCTGCAAGTCGGGAGGTAACGATGGCCGAGACGGTGCCGCCGAGGCGCCCTGGAGGTCGTGGAGCTGGATGGGCCACTGCCGGTCTGGCCCTGGTGGTCGTGGCTGCCGGTCTGCTGGTGTATCAGCATCTGCACCAGGGGCGGCAGGTCTCCACGCAGGCCGTCCAGCCACAGCAGACCATCGACCAGACGCTGGAGACGCTGCGGCAGGTCGATCCGGCGCTGGTCAAGTACCGCGAAGCCCGCACGGTGCAGACAGGCTTCCAGACGCCTCGCGGGATTGCCTTGAGCAGATCAGGCGAACTCTACGTAGTGGGTGACAGGGCCCTGCGGGTTTTCGAGGCTGACGGCGTCGGCACCACGGGAACCCAACTGGGTGACGAGCCGACCTGCGTGGCAGTGGACGAGGCAGTGATGGTGGCCCTTGGCTACCGCGGGAGTGTGGAGATCCGTGATGACGGTGGGGCTGTGCAGGCCCACTGGCAGGTGGCCGGGAAGAGCCCCTATGTGACCTGCGTTGCGCTCTCCGGCGAGCAAGTGTGGGTGGCCGACGCCGGTGATCGCGTAGTGCTGCGCTATGATCGCACCGGGAAGCTTCTGGGACGTCTCGGTGAGAAGGACCCCGCGAAGAAGGTACCGGGGCTGTTCTTGCCCAGTCCTCACCTGGACGTGGTGCCGCTGGATCAGGGGCGGGTTCTGGTCAACAACACAGGCCGCCACCTGGTGGAAACCTACACGGCCCAGGGAGAGTTGAAGTCAGCATGGGGACGCTACGGGCCGGAGATTGATGGCTTCCCCGGGTGCTGCAACCCGACGGATCTCGCACTGCTGCCCGACGGGAAAGTGGTGGCCAGTGACAAGGGATTGCCGCGGGTGAAGGTGTACAATCAGCAGGGAGCGTTACAGGCGGTCGTCGCGACACCGGCACAGTTGTCCCGCGACGCCTCTGCGCTGGACCTTGCGGTAAGCGCCGACGGCACAGTCTACGTTCTGGATGGCCCGGCGGCGCTGGTGAGAGTGTTCGTCCCTAAGTGATGCAGCGAGGATGAGAGGGCGAAATGGGACCCACAGACAAAGAGAATCGGCGGCAGTTCCTCGCCGGGCTTGGTCGCGGCCTCCTGGCTTGCGGGCTCGGACTGGGAGTGACCGCCCTGGTGGCTCGTGGAGGCAAAGACTGCCTTCGCACCGGGGGCTGTGAAGGCTGTGCGCTGATCGGCAAGTGCGACCTTAGCGAGGCGCAGGGCTACCGCGACCGCGCACAGAGGAGGTGAGGCGGATGTCTGAGGACGGCAAGCTCAAGCGGCCCGAGCAGCGGATCAGTCGGCGCCAGATTCTGGCCGAGTGCCTGCGCGGTGCCGGGGTGCTGGTGATGGGCGGTGCCCTGGGGTCGCTGGTCACCCGGGGGCATGCGGACAACACGGTATGGCAGATCGATCCGAGCAAGTGCGTACAGTGCGGCAAGTGTGCCACCGACTGCGTCCTGAACCCCTCGGCGGTGAAGTGCGTCCACCAGTACCGCGTGTGTGGCTACTGCGAGCTTTGTTTCGGCTACTTCGTGGACCAGCGTGCCAATGACGAGGAGCGAGCGGAGAACCAGCGCTGCCCGACGAACGCCATCCGGCGCACCTTCGTCGAGGACCCGTACTTCCAGTATGACATCGACGAGCTCAAGTGCATCGGGTGCGGGATCTGTGTGAAGGGCTGCAAGACCTTCGGAAATGGTTCCCTGGTCTTGCAGGTACGGCATGACCGCTGCCTGAACTGCAATGAGTGCAACATCGCTCAGAACTGTCCCGCGAACGCTTTCGTGAGAGTTCCCGCCCAGACGCCCTATCTTCTGCGCACAGAGCAAGAGGAAGGTCCGGGCGCCAAGCAATGAACTGCGACCGCTTCACCAACCGAACTGAGGGGAGAGGGCCGCGTCTGTTCTCGGGGTCTGGGCTTCGCACCTGGACCCTGGTCGCGTGCGTCTTGGTGACGGAGGGTGTGGGAGTAGCGCTGGCTGCCGAGAACTTCCCGCCGCCGGAGTTCACGACGGGCTACCAGTTCCCGAAGGCGACGGAGCCCGGCCCCAGGGATGCGAGCTTATCGCTGGTGGATGCGGCGGTACTGCTGACGGCGCTATCGTTGGCGGCGTACTTCGCTTTGCGCCGACGGTCTCGCCGGGAGCTGGCGATTCTGTCGGTGTTCTGCCTGTTGTACCTGGGCTTCTACCGGCATGGCTGCGTCTGTGCCGTCGGCTCCTTTCAGAATGTCGCGCTTGCGGTTGCCGACCCGGGCTATGTGTTGCCTGTCGTGGTGGGCGCGTTCTTTGTGCTGCCCTTGCTGTTCGCGCTGTTCTTCGGGCGGGTGTTTTGCTCGGCAGTGTGCCCGCTGGGTCAGGCGCAGGAGGTTGTGCTGCTGAGGGCTGTGAAGGTGCCGCGGTGGGTCGACCAGGCCCTCGGTGTCCTTCCCTTCCTGTACCTGGGTGTCGCGGTGCTGTATGCCGCCCTGGGGAGTGCCTTTGTGGTCTGCCGGTATGACCCCTTCGTGCTGTTCTTCCGCCTCGGCGGGAACTTGGAGATGCTGATCTTCGGGGTCGCGGTGCTGCTCCTGGCGACGGTGGTGGGCCGTCCGTACTGCCGATTCCTGTGCCCCTACGGGGCGCTGCTGCGACTGATCGCGCCCTTCGCGAGGTGGCGGGTCCGCACCACTCCCACGGAGTGCGTGAACTGTCACCTGTGTGCGGACGCCTGCCCTTACGGGGCGATTCAGCCGCCGAACGTTACCGACGCGCGGATCGGTCGGCTGGAAGGTCGCAGCCGCTTGGCCTGGTTGGTGGCAGCCTTTCCGCTGATCCTGGCCGCCGGAGGGTTCCTCGGGTGGCAGAGCGCGCCAGTCCTGGCGAAGCTCGACCCGACGATCAGCCTGGCCAACCGCGTGTGGCTGGAGGAGCACGGTAGGGTGAAAGGCAAGACTGAGGCGAGTGAGGCCTTCGCCACCCAGGGCACACCCAGCGCAGACCTGTACCGGGAGGCGGCCAAGATCCGCAAGCGGTTCGATGGTGGCTCCCTGCTCCTGGGTGTTTGGGTCGGCCTGGTGATTGTCCTGAGGATGATCTCGCTGTCGGTGCGACGCCGACGAGAGGCGTACCAGGTGGACCCGGGGGCCTGCGTGGCCTGCGGTCGTTGCTTTTCGGCCTGTCCCGTGGGCCGGTCCGTGATAGCCGAAGCCGAGGGCGCGAGCATCTCTGCGCTCACCCCCGGTGAGGAGGGGCGTTGATGGCCGAATTGCCCACTGAGTCGACCGCACCGGTCAAACGTGACCGCACGAAACTGTACTACCGGACCGCGGTGACCGTCGCCTGCGTCGCGGCGGTCTTCTGCCTGGTCGTCCTGGTGCTGCTGGTGGTGAATGCCGTCCAGGCCCGCTCTGCCGACCCCTCGAAACCGGCACAAATCGAGATGATGAAGGCCGACCTGGCCAAGCAGCCCACGAACCAGAAGCTGCGCGACGACATCCGCAAACTCGACCAGGATATCCGTTGGTCCTACTACATCACTCGTCTCCGCGCGATTCAGGGCGCGTATCTGCTTCTGGGCGGCGTCGTGGTCCTGCTGGTGTCGCTGCATTTCGTGCTCAAGCTGCGCACACGGCTGCCCGTGCCGACGGAGGTAAGCGGCCTCAAGGTCTGGCTTGAGGCGGCCGTGGCGCGTCGAACGGTGATTCTCCTTGGCGTAGTGCTCGCGTCGGTCTTGCTGGTAATGGCTGTGCTGGGGAGGCATGATCCCTCCTCGGAGTACGCGAAGACGTCGGTGAAGGACGTCCTGCCTCCGCAGCCGGGACCGATGGAAGTCCCGTCGATGGTTGCCGGGCAGCCTACACCTGTGGGACAGCCGAACCTGCAGTCACCACTCTCGCCTCTGGCAGCCGCCGGGAGTCCGGGACTCGCCGGACCGCAAGGTCCGGCAGGCCCTCCAGGACCCACGGGACCAGCAGGTGAGCGTGGTCCTGCCGGTGAGCAGGGACGCCAGGGAGAGCCGGGACCGGCCGGTCCGGCAGGAACTGCGGGTTTCCCTGGTCGGCCCGGCGGCTCTAGCCGCCCTGGTGCCACCGGCGAGTCTGCGGGCGAGGGAGGACGGACCGGCAGACAGGGGATGGGAGGCCCAGGCAGCTCCGGCTTCCAGGGATCAGGAACGCCCGGATTCCCGGGTGGGCCGCAAAGGCCCGGACTGCCGGGAACGCAAGGTGGCGCTCCCGCGGTAGGCCAGGGATCTCCTGACCTGCTGGCCAACTGGCCCGTCTTCCGAGGCTACATGCCCGGCCGGGTGTCGACAGACCGGTTCCCCGTGCAGTGGGACGCCGGTAGTGGACAGGGCGTCCTCTGGAAGGCTGCGGTCCCGCTGCCGGGCAAGGGGTCTCCTGTGGCCTGGAAGGACCGCGTATACCTCAGCGGCGCCAATGACAAGCAGCGCGAGGTGTATGCCTTCGATGTGGCAACCGGCAAGCTGGTATGGAAGCAGGCGGTGGTACTCAACGAGAGCAAGTCGCAGCCGGCTCCCGAGGTCAATGAGGAGACCGGGTATGCCGCATCGACCATGACCACGGACGGCAAGAACGTCGTGGCGATGTTTGCCAACGGTGATGTCGCAGCCTTCGACCTGACCGGCAAGCAGGTCTGGTCTCGCTCCTTCGGTCCTCTGGATAATATCTACGGGCACGCCTCCTCGCCGATCCTCTATCGTAACCTGGTCTTGCTGCAGCTCGATCAGGGCGGGGACCCCGACGGTGGGCTGTCCGGGCTGCTGGCCCTGGACGTTGCCACCGGGAAGACGCTGTGGCGGACGCCGCGGCCGGTTCCCAACTCCTGGTCGACTCCCATCGTTGCCTTCACGGGCCGGCGCTTCGAGATCCTCACGATGGCCAGCCCCTTTGTCATCTCCTATGATCCGGGCACGGGCAAGGAACTGTGGAGGACGATGTGTCTCAACGGCGATGTGGCGCCTTCTCCCGCCTTCGGGGGCGGTCTCGTCCTGGTCGCGCAGGATGGTTCCGGACTCTTCGCGATCCGTCCTCCGGAGCCGAATACTGGTGACAAGGGCGAAATCGTGTGGCAAGCAGGCGATGGGCTACCGGACATCTGCAGCCCGGCCGCCAACGACGAGGTTGTGATCCTCGCCGCCAGCGGAGGGCTCGTGACCTGCTATGAGACGGCCACCGGCAAGAAGCTGTGGGAGCATGACCTGGGCACCTCGGTCAACGCCTCGCCGGTGATCGCCGGGAAGCTGGTGTACCTGACCGACACCGAGGGCGTCACGCACATCTTCGAGGCCGGACCGGAGTTCAAAGCGATCGGCGTGGGCAAGTTCGGTGAGCCGGTGTACACGACGGCAGCTTTCGCCGCGGGGAAGGTCTTTGTCCGAGGCACCAAGAACCTGTTCTGCGTGGGAGCGAAACCTGCCAACGGATGAGCGAGAAGGATACCGTGACCATACCGGCCCCAGAGACGGCCGATGATGCCCAGAACGCCGGCGATCAGATAGCGGAGGCGCCCGAGACGCTTGTGGCCGAGCAGCCCGTCACCTCGTCGCCGTGTGCGTGTGCCTGCAAGGGCGGCGAAGCGCCCCTTCCCGGTGCGCAAGAAGAGTCTGTCGCTCAGCAGGACCTTGACCTCACCTTCGTGGACCAGACGGTCGCCGAGCTTGGCACCGGTCCCGAGGTCCTGATCGCGATTCTGCACGCCCTGCAGCAGCACTATCGTTACCTCCCCGAGGCCGCCCTGCGTCGTGTGTGCGAGCTGACCGAGATCACTCCGGCGGCCATCGCGGGCGTCTCCACCTTCTACCACAAGTTCCGCCATCGCCCTGTCGGCAAGCACCTCATCAGCGTCTGCCACGGCACTGCCTGCCACGTCAAGGGTGCGCCCTTGGTCTCCGAAGCACTCCGCCGACATCTCGAAGTTGAGGGCGAGGAGGATACGACCGCCGACGGCCTCTTCACGCTTCAGCGTGTGGACTGCCTAGGTTGCTGTACGCTGGCTCCGGTGGTGCAGATCGACGGGATAACCTACGGTCACGTGACCCCGGATGGCGTCGGGCAGGTAGTGACGGACTTCCTGGAGTTGCATCGCCGGGGCGGGCTGGCAGAGTCGGAACCCGGCGCCGACGCAGACACCGACGGTCTGGCGCAGATCCGCATCGGTGTGGGGTCCTGTTGCATTGCCGGCGGCAGCCTGGATGTCCGTCAGGCGCTCGAAGAGGCCGTCAAGGAAGTCGGCGCGGCCGCCGTAGTCATGCCGGTGGGATGCGTCGGGATGTGCCACCAGACCCCGCTGGTCGAGGTGCTGATCCCGGGGCAGCCGCCTGCGACCTACGCGAGGATGCGCGCTGCGGATGCGGCGGCGGTGATCCGGCGGCACTTCGAGCCCAAAGGCCTTGTACGCAAGGTCAGGACCGCGCTGAACACGGCGCTGGAGAAGCTGCTGACCGATGAAGCCTGGGAGCCGGTCACCCGCTATGCCCTGGACGTCCGTGATGGCCCCGTCTGCGCCTTCCTGGGCCCGCAGCATCATCTCGCCACCGAGCTTTACGGGACCGTCGGCCCGCTCGACCTGGAGGCCTACCTGGAGCATGAGGGCTTCGCCGCACTCCGCACCTGCCTGACCAGGCTGCAGCCGGAGCAGGTGATCGAGGTCATCAGTGACTCGGGCCTGCGCGGGCGGGGAGGAGCGGGATTCCCCACCGGTCGGAAGTGGGAGTTCGTTCGTGCGGCTGAGGGCGAACCGAAGTACGTCATCTGCAATGGTGACGAGGGCGACCCCGGAGCCTTCATGGACCGGATGCTTCTCGAGTCCTATCCCTTCCGCGTGCTGGAGGGGCTTGCGATCGCCGCCTATGCCGTGGGTGCGAGCGAGGGCGTGCTGTACATCCGCAATGAATACCCACTGGCCGTGCGCCGGGTGCGCGAGGCCATCCAGAGGTGTGAGGAGCGCGGGATCCTCGGCGACCACATCCTCGGGACGGAGTTCAGTCTGCGGCTGCGGATCATGGAGGGCGCGGGTGCCTTCGTATGCGGCGAGGAGACCGGGCTGCTGGCCTCGGTGGAGGGACGTCGCGGGACTCCACGGTTGCGACCGCCCTTCCCGGCGCAGCACGGGCTCTGGGGCTGCCCGACCCTGGTCAACAACGTCGAGACCCTGGCCCTGGTGGGGTGGATCGTGCGCAACGGCCCGGAGGCCTTCGCGAAGCTGGGCACCGAGCACAGCAAGGGCACCAAGGTGTTCTCCCTCACCGGCAAGGTGCAGCGCGGCGGTCTGATTGAAGTTCCGATGGGCATCAGCCTGCGGAGAATCGTGGAGGAGATCGGTGGAGGAGTGGGCGAGGGGCGACGCTTCAAGGCGGTGCAGATCGGCGGACCTTCCGGTGGCTGCATCCCGGCTGAGCTTTCCGACACGCCGGTCGACTACGAGGCTCTGATCGGCGCCGGCGCAATCATGGGCTCGGGCGGACTCGTCGTGATGGACGACCGCGACTGCATGGTAGACGTCGCCCGGTACTTCCTGGAGTTCACGCAGCGGGAGTCCTGCGGCAAGTGCACCTTCTGCCGCATCGGCACCAGGCGCATGCTGGACCTGCTCGACCGCATGTGTACCGGGCACGGCCGACCGGGCGACCTGGAAAAGCTCGAAGAACTGGCTCTGTGGGTGAAGCGCGGCAGCCTGTGCGGACTGGGGCAGACGGCGCCCAATCCGGTCCTGACCACTCTGCGCTACTACCGCTCCGAGTATGAGGCACACCTGAACGGCAAGTGCCCGGCAGGCAAGTGCAAGGCGCTCATCGCCTACCGGATCAACGACAAGTGCATCGGCTGCACCAAGTGCGCTCAGCGTTGCCCGGCCGATGCAATCGAGCTTACGCCCTACCGCAAGCACGTGGTAGATGAGGCCAAGTGCATCCGTTGCGACACGTGCCGCCAAGTGTGTCCCGTGGATGCCGTCGAGGTCGTCTGACCGCAGGCCCGCAGGGGCTCTGCAACGAGAGATGCTGCCATGCCGACGATCACGCTGGACAACCGAGAGGTGACCGTGCCCGAGGGCGCCACGATTCTCGAGGCGGCCCGGAAGCTGGGGCTTGAGATCCCGACGCTGTGCTCCCTTGAGGGCTGCCGACCGGAGACCTCCTGCCTGGTCTGTGTGGTAAAGGTGAACGGCGGCGCTCGTCTGCTGCCCTCCTGCGCGACGACGGCAGTGGAGGGTATGGCGGTGGAGAGTGAGACGCCGGAGGTCCACGAGGCACGGCGCACCGCCCTGGAGTTGCTGCTAAGCGACCATCTGGGCGACTGCGTGGGGCCCTGCCAGTCCATCTGCCCGGCGCGGATGGACATTCCCGAGATGATCCGACTCATCTCCGCCGGGAAGATGGCCGAGGCCGTCGCCAAGGTCAAGGAGCGCATCCCCTTCCCGGCGGTCCTCGGACGCATCTGTCCCGAGTTGTGCGAGAAGGGCTGCCGCCGCCGGAGCCTCGACAACCCGGTCGCCATCCGGCAGCTCAAGCGCTACGTTGGGGACTGGGACATCCTTCAGGTGGCCCGGCACCGGCCTGCCTGCAAGCCGTCCAGTGGACGCCGGGTTGCGATCGTCGGCGCGGGGCCGGCAGGTCTGACGGCTGCCTACTACCTGCAGCAGGAAGGCCATGCCTGCGTGCTCTTCGACGAGCACGAGCTACCCGGCGGAATGCTGCGCTATGCGGTGCCGACCAGTCAGTTGCCCCGCGACGTGCTGGACGCAGAGATTCGCAGCCTTCTCGTTCTCGGTGCGGAACTGCGGGCCGGGGTGCAGGTTGGCCGAGACGTCCCCCTGGCGCAGCTTTGGGACGAGTACCATGCGGTCCTGCTGGCCACCGGCGAGCTAACCCACGAGGCCGCCGGGCAGATGGGTCTGCCCCTGGCGGGAACCAGCATCCCGGCGGACAAGCGCACGCAGATGACGCGGCAGCGTGGTGTGTTTGTGGCCGGGTCGGCCTTCTCACCATCCCATCATGCCGTGCGAGCCGTCGGAAGCGGCTACAACGCCGCGTGCTCCATCAGCCAGTATCTCGAAGGCGAGTTGCTGACCGGGGTTCATCGGCTCTTCACGGTGCAGATGGGACACCTCGAGGAGGCCCAGATGCGGGAGTTCGCCGCACTGACGCCGCAGCATGACCGTCTGACGCCCTCCGGTGGCGAGGCCACAGGCTTCAGTGTCGAGGAAGCGGCGGCCGAGGCCGACCGGTGCCTGCATTGCGACTGCGCAGGGATGGAGTGCTGCAAGCTGCGCAAGTGGTCCGAACGTTACGGTGCGGGGCCAACGCGTCTGCGAGATCATCGACGGCCCTACCGGCGAGAGGCTTCCCATCCGCTGGTAACCTACGAGCCCGGCAAGTGCATTGCCTGCGGGCTGTGCGTGCAGATCGCCGGTCGCTCGCAGGAGCGCCTCGGGCTGGCCTTCATCGGCCGCGGCTTCGACGTTCAGATCGGCGTGCCCTTCAATGAGACCCTCGCAGCAGGACTGGAGCAGGTGGCGCGGGAATGTGCTGAAGCCTGCCCGACGGCGGCCCTCGTTCTGCGGAAGTAGCGAACCCTCCAGACGATGCATCCGATACCCAGGCCCAATCAGGGGGATGACCTGCGGTGAATGCCCCTCCCGAGAAACTCGAACTTCACGAGCTAACCAAACGCTTCGCCACTCCAGAGGGAGGCGAGATCACTGTCCTCGACCACGTCTCGCTGTCGGTGGCACCCGGTGAGACCCTGGCGATTCTCGGCCCCTCGGGTTCAGGCAAGAGCACGTTGCTGAACCTCCTGGGAACGCTGGATCGGCCCACTTCGGGCAAGGTCACTCTCGGCGACCTTGACCTGTCCACTCTGACGGGGCGCGAGCTGGCCTCCTTCCGGGCGCAGCGCGTCGGCTTCGTGTTCCAGGAGCACCATCTCCTCCCGCAACTCACCGCCTTCGAGAACGTGCTGCTTCCCGGTCTTGCCCTCGGGGCCGCCCGCAGTGCAGACCTGGAGGACGTCGCCCAGGAGTTGCTCTCCCGGGTGCGCCTTACGGAGCGCAGGGAGGCTTACCCGGCTCAGATGTCCGGGGGCGAGCGTCAGCGCGTGGCTCTCGCTCGGGCGCTGGTGAATGGCGCTGGGCTGCTCTTGTGTGATGAGCCCACTGGTAACCTCGACCGCCAGACCGGCGCGGCGGTGGTATCCTTGCTGCTCGAGGTTGCGCGGCAACGAGGCGTGACCGTGCTCATGGCCACGCACAACCTGGCACAGGCTGCACGCTTTGACCGCAGTCTGCAACTCCTCGACGGACGGCTATCCCCGGCGGAAGCCGAGGAGGTCGAGGGGGGAAGCGAGTGAGCCTCCTACGACTGGTCTTGCGGAGTCTGGTCTTCAACTGGCGCACCGGAGTGGTGGTCGTCTTCGGTTTCGCGGTTGCGGTTGCGACCATCACCGGGTCCCTGGTGATCGGCGACTCAATGCGTGGCAGCCTGCGCGACACCGCTTTGTCTCGCCTGGGACGCATCGACTACGCCCTTTCCGCACCGGGCTTCTTCCGCGACAAGCTCGCAGCCGACCTTGCTGCAGACCCCTCGCTTGCGACTCAGACCCACGGTGTCTGCTCCTTGCTGATGACCAGGGGAGCGGCCCGGAACGCCGAGTCGGAGGCAGTGATCCCCGAAGTCCAGATCGTCGGAGTTCCCGGCGAGTTCTGGCCTCTCTTCGACATGCCCCAGCCGCCGCAATTGACGGGTCGTGAGTGCGCGGTCAGTGCAGCCCTCGCCAGGGACCTTGGCGTGCGCGAAGGGCAGTACGTGATCGTCAGTGTGCACCGCGAGAGCGAGATCGCCTCGGACACCCTCTTCTTCCGCCGGGGCCTCAAGGACACTGCGCCGTCGCTCAGGCTGCAGGTCAAGACCGTGCTGCCTGCCGGCGG